>VGIQ01000027.1 GCA_016867835.1 Calditrichota bacterium
GGTCCTACGCGTTCGACCGGACGGGTGGCTATGCCTTGAAAGCCAAGGTCTTCGATCCCAACGTCGATCCGGTGCCGGCAGATTCCGTCCAATGGGCGATTCAGGTGCGCGGCGTCATCCGCGCCTTTGAGCCGAATCTCGCTGAAATCTCCCTCGAGCCGCGTCAGGAAACGACCTTCGAATTAATTCCCTTCAATGCCAACAACGACTCTATCGAGTTCTGGTGGACGCTGAATGAAGCCGACACTATGTCCATCGAGTCCACTTTGTCCATTTCATTTCAAGACACCGGCAGGTATGTCGTGACTGCCTTTGCCCGTCAGGAAGCGGAACTGGACAGCCAGATTTGGTTTGTGAGGGTTGAAAACTCTCTGGATGTTAGGGGTGAAGGCGGCGCCTTTGTGCCCGGAGATTTGACTCTTGATATCTTCCCCAACCCCTTCAATGACCGCGCGGAGGTTGCCATCACTGCCCCCACCATTGGCGCCGCTTCATTGGCGCTGTTCGACGTCCGCGGCCGGGAGGTCTGGTCGCGGCGTATTCAACTGACTGCCGGTCAAAGCCGGATAACAATCGGCGAAGGCGCGGTGAACGCGCCGGGGGTCTATCTGATCAAGTTCGAATCCGGCGGGCGGCGCTTGCTGCGGAAGGTGGTGGTGCTGAAGTGACGGGGGAGTCCTGCACTTCTACTTGAGAGCCTAACAAACTCGAGCACTTGAGCACTCGATCACTTCGTCCCAGCACCTTCCATCACTTTTCCGTCACACCGTATCTCATTATCCTTCCATCAGATACTCGCAAATTGTGACGATGTGACGATTTCCCCGTTACAATCCCTCATACTGATCCGGCAGGTCGTTTTCAAAGAGCATCGTATCGCCCGACTGGAGGAGCGGCTTTATCTGCTCCAAGCCCTCCGGGAGCGTCATGGCGGTCCGGATGTTTGCCGTGGGGAAGCCGGCTTCGATCAAGCCGTCGCGGATCGGATTCGTCCGCCTGCCGCCGATGAGCAGCACCAGGTCGCAGGCGCTGGCTGCCTGCCGGCCAAGGGTACGATTAGCCTCTGTTTCCATCGGGCCGAGTTCGATCATGCCCGGTGTTACCAGAATTCGTTTGCCGCCGGTGGCCATCGAGAGGACTTCGAGTGCGTCCCGGGCGCCAGTAGGATTGGAATTAAAGGCGTCGTCGATGATAGTGATGCCGTTCTCGCCGGGGCGTCGTTCCAGACGGTGCCGGACTGGCGGCATGTTGGCAAGCGTTTGGACGATGTCGCGACGTGCGATGCCGAGCCGGTCGGCCAATGCCGCCGCAGCAGTCGCATTGGCAACTCCGCTGCGTCCCAACAGCGACAGGTGCGTACTCACGACTTCACCATCCGGGAACCGTAGTTGAAAGGTCGTGCCCCCCGGTCCCACTTTTAGGTCGAATGCCTGCACAGTCGCGGTTCGGCCTTCCCCATTCCCTCCTCCCCTTACCTCGTCAGTTCCCACCTCGAACCATATCACCTCCCCCCGATGCGCTGCACCGATTTCCCGGCTGAGCGGGTCGCTGCCGTTCAAGACCGCCACCCCGTCCGGCGGCAACGCGCGGATCAGTTCCGACTTCGCTTCCTTTATCGCCTGCTGCGATCCGAACCGCTCGAGATGCTGAATCCCGATGACCGTGATGATGCCGTGCTGCGGCTGGACGAGGTCGCAGACATTCGCTATCGAGCCTTTCCGATAGGCGCCCATCTCGACTACGAAGGCTTCATGATAAGGACGAAGACCTTCCCGGATGGCACGCGTTACACCCATCAGGGTATTGTAACTGCCGGGCGGACGATAGACGTTGTAGCGCGCTGAGAGCATCGCCGAAAGCAACTCCTTGGTGCCGGTCTTGCCATAGGAGCCGGTTACACCGATCACTAACGGACGGACATCTTTGACGATCTGCTGCGCCTCGCTCAGGTAGCGTCTCCGGGAGAGCGCCTCAAACGGCTCAAGGGCCATCACTGCACCAGCCAGCCATAGTCCCGCCATCCGCTCCATAAAGAGCATCGTGAAGACGATCTCGGCGCCGCCGAGCCAGCGCGTGAGTGGACTCGCAATGAGCGCGAGGAAGACGGTCACCGCCAGCCCGGTCCCGGCGAGCAGAATTCGCCGCGCCCGAGCCGTCATCACCAGAGGCTTTCGGGCGCTGCGCAGTCTCTTGCGCATACCACGCGCTCCCAGCGCAAGGAACAGAGCGTAAGCGAATAGTCCAGCAGCGAGCAAGAGTCGTAATGTCGAATTGATATCTCCAAGGGGGAGGCTCTTATCCCTGCCGGCTGACCAGTGCATCTCGAGCACCGTCGCCGCTGCAATCACCATGATCACGCCGACGAGATCCCAGCCGGGAAGCCAGACCCGCCTGCGCTTCCAAAGGAACTGCCCCAGCCGCACCGGGCTATAGTCTTCAAGTTGCAGGATGTGCAAGTGGCTCTTCAGGCGCGTCCAGAGGCCAAAAGCCCAGGCTGGAAGGGTTAGCAGCAGGGCGATGATAAGGATGAAATTGACGGCGTCGCGGTTGATGGAGGTTCCTGTAATGAAGTGGGATAGACCAAACGGGCAAGTCTGAATTGGGCGATTAAAATGTCTCAGACAAACCGCCGGGTGCCTTAACACCGATGACGGGGGTGTCTGGATCCGGTTTTCGCTTGCCATAATGGCAGCGAGGCGCTATTTTGCAGGTTTACTGCTACCCTCCCGGAAATTCCGGGCATAACACAACAGGCATTATGAGCAACCAGTTCGTCTATTTCTTTGGCGCTGGATCGGCCGAAGGCCGCGCCGATATGAAAAATCTGCTCGGCGGCAAGGGCGCCAACCTCGCCGAGATGACCAACATCGGTCTGCCGGTTCCACCCGGGTTCACCATTACCACCGAAGTCTGCACCCATCACATGGAGACGGGAGGCTACCCTGAGGGTCTGGAGGAGTTTGTCCGGGATGCGATGGCAAAGGTTGAAGCGATTATCGGCGACAACTTCGGAGATACAAGTCGGCCGCTCCTCGTCAGTGTCCGTTCGGGCGCGCGCGCCTCAATGCCCGGAATGATGGACACGATCCTCAATTTAGGACTGAATGACGCCACAATCAAAGGACTCTTAGCCCGAACCGGCAATCCCCGCTTTGCATGGGATTCCTATCGCCGCTTCGTGCAGATGTATGGCGACGTCGTTCTCGGGGTCAAAGCCGCTTCCGACCGCGAAGCCGACCCGTTTGAGGAAGCCCTCGACGAAGCCAAGTCTTCCCGCGGCGTAAAGCACGATACGGAACTGATGGCTGAGGACTTGAGTCGTCTTGTTGACCGGTTCAAGGAGATCATTGCCGACCGCAAGGGCGTTCGTTTTCCGGAAGACCCCTGGGAGCAACTTTGGGGCGCGATCGGCGCGGTCTTTCATTCCTGGATGAATGATCGGGCGGTCGAGTATCGCCGCCTCAACAGCATCCCGGCACACTGGGGCACAGCGGTCAACGTTCAAGCAATGGTCTTCGGCAATATGGGCGACGACTCCGGCACCGGCGTCGCCTTCACCCGCAATCCGGCATCGGGTGCGCGCGAGTTCTACGGTGAATATCTCACCAACGCCCAGGGCGAAGACGTCGTCGCAGGAATCCGGACGCCCAAGCCGATCGTCGAATTGGCTGCTGAAATGCCGCCCGTCTATGCGCAATTGGACGAGGTGCGTGCGACCCTTGAGACTCACTTTCGCGATATGCAGGATTTTGAGTTTACGATTCAAAAAGGCCGCCTCTGGATGCTCCAGACCCGCGCCGGCAAGCGAACCGGCGTCGCAGCGGTGAAGATCGCGGTCGAAATGGTGAACGAAGGTCTCATTCAGCCGCGGGAAGCGCTCCTTAGGGTTCAGCCCGACCAGTTGAATCAACTCCTCAGGCCGGTCTTCGATCCAGTCCAGAAGGCAGCGGCGATCAAGGAGGGCCGAATGCTCGCCAGAGGACTTAACGCCGGGCCCGGCGCGGCGTCAGGGCGCATCGCCTTCTCAGCCTCCGAAGCCGTCGCACTTAGTGCTAAAAGCGAACCGGCGATCCTCGTGCGGATCGAAACCTCGCCCGAAGACATCAAGGGAATGAACGCTGCCGACGGCATCCTTACGGCGCGGGGCGGGATGACCTCCCATGCGGCGTTGGTGGCGCGTCAGATGGGCAAGGTCTGCGTCGCCGGCTGCGATGCGCTAAAAATCGACTATTCGGCAGGAGTGTTGAGAGCCGGGGTGAACACTCTTCGCGAAGGCGACTTCATCAGCATCGACGGCACCACCGGAGAGGTGATAGCGGGGAAATTGGCGACCATCGCCTCAGAAGTCGTTCAAGTGCTGATCGGGCGATCGCTTGCGCCCGAGCGGTCGGATATATACCACGCCTTTGCACAACTTATGTCGTGGGCCGACAGCGAGCGGCGACTGCGCATCCGCACCAATGCCGACCAGCCCGATCAAGCCGATGCGGCGCGGGCTCTCGGCGCCGAGGGGATCGGGCTCTGCCGGACCGAACACATGTTCTTCGGCGGCGACCGGATCGCTGCCGTGCGGGAAATGATTCTCGCTGAAAGCGAAGCCGGACGCAAGGCGGCGCTGGACAAACTCCTGCCGATGCAGCGGGAAGACTTCGCAGGCATCTTCCGGGCGATGGACGATCATCCGGTTACGATCCGCACCCTCGATCCGCCGCTCCACGAGTTTTTACCGCACAGCGACGCCGATATCGAGCAGGTAGCCCGGCACTCGGGTCTCTCTGTCGAGCGTTTGCGGGCGCGAATCGAGGCATTACACGAAGCCAATCCGATGCTTGGCCATCGCGGCTGCCGGCTCGGGATCGTCTTCCCCGAGATCACTGCGATGCAGGTGCGGGCAATCCTCGAAGCGGCCGTCGAGGCGTCGTCGGAGGGTGTCGCGGTGCATCCTGAGATCATGATACCGCTGGTCGGTTTTCGAGCCGAACTCGAAGCGCAGGTGAGGATTGTGCGAGATGTCGCCGAAGCGGTCTTTGCCGCCCAGGGACGCAGGATTGATTACCTCGTCGGGACGATGATCGAGCTGCCCCGTGCTGCCATCATCGCTGACCAGATCGCGGCTGTCGCGGAGTTCTTCTCGTTCGGAACCAACGACCTCACCCAGACGACGCTCGGCATCAGCCGCGACGACTCCAAGGGTTTCATACCTTTCTACCTGGAGCACGGCATCCTTGAGGATGAGCCATTTCAGACGCTCGATAAGGCGGGCGTCGGGAAGTTGATGGAATGGGGCGTTGCAGGTGGGCGTCGGACGCGCCCAACGCTGAAGGTCGGCATTTGCGGCGAGCATGGCGGCGATCCGCGATCGGTCGTCTTTTGCCACCACCTCGGATTCGACTATGTCTCCTGCTCGCCCTACCGGGTGCCGATAGCCCGGCTGGCTGCGGCACAGGCGGCTCTGGAATTCAGATCCGATGGAACAGTGGCGTGAACACTAACTTTGCCGGCTGCGATAGGCTCTCTTCACCAACCGGTCGAGGTAGCCGGGAGCGTCTTCGAGTAATTCGGAGGTGATATTAAGCGCCGATTTGCCTACCAGTTTAAGCCCGTATTCATAGTCCTTTAGGATTCCCTCAAGGAACCGATCGAGGGATTCGCCTGCTGCCCGCGCCATATCCCGGGCGGTGCGGATCGCACCGTCGGTGAACTCGAGGCGGATGCCGCTGCGCGCGACGAACCTCCGGCAGAACTGCTCCACCAAAGCGGCCGGGAGCATCGCCTGCAAGACCTCTTCCGGCTGGTGATAGAGTTCTGAAGTTACGCGCAGCCGGCTGACGCCGACCCCCGGCAGCGACCGTTCAAAGGGCAGGAGGACTCGCTCCACAACGCCAACCAGACCGCGCGCGCCGGAGCCTCTCCGGTGCGCTTCGGACGCAATCAACCGGAGCGCATCGTCGTCGAACTGGAGGTCGATGCCGTAGGCGGCGAAGTCGCGCCGTTTGCCCTGCACCACCGCGCTGTTGGGGTTCTTCAGTATGCCAAACAAGCCTTCCTCGTCGAGGTCGCTCATCGTCACCATCACCGGAATCCGCCCGACGAACTCCGACTCGAAGCCGTAATCGGTCAGGTCTTGCGGATGAAGCCGCGTGAGCAGGTTGCGCGCGTCCTCACGGGAAGCCATTTCGACACCGGTGAAGCCCATTCCGCCTTTTTTGAGTCGTCGCGCGATAATCTCGGTCAAGCCGTTGAAGGCGCCTGACATCACAAAGAGGATGTTGCGGGTGTTGACCTTTTTGCGCACCGATTTACCGGTGCGCTGGGTTTCGATCACCGCTTCCATTTGACTGGCGAGGTCGTGCGGCACCTTCATATCGACCTCCGTCTCTTCCATCAGTTTCAGCAGGTTGCGCTGCACGCCGCTGCGCGAGACATCGGGGCCGAACCAGTTGCCAGCCGAGGCGATCTTGTCGATCTCGTCGATGTAGATGATGCCGTATTCAGCGAGCGGGATGTTCCCGCCGGCTTGATGGACGAGGTCGCGCACGAGGTCCTCGACGTCGCCGCCGACATAGCCGGTTTCGCTGAACTTGGTCGCGTCGCCTTTGACGAACGGCACCCGCAATTTATGTGCTATCAACTTGATGAGGTAGGTCTTCCCAACCCCGGTCGGGCCGACCAGAAGGAGATTCGACTTAACGTGACCGACGATGCGCGGCAGTTCGGGGTGCTCGCGTTCGAGACGCATCCGGTGGAAATGGGTGCATATCTTCGTCGCGGCTACCTCGATGGCAGAATCCTGACCGACGATGTAGGACTTCAGGTAGTCGATCAGTTCCGACGGCTTGGTGTCGAAACGGATTTCCTCAACCGACGGCTCGAAAGACCGTCCTCCCGGAGGCGCGCCATACTCGTCGGGGTCGGGCTGAACCTGCTCCTTCAGGATTTCCTGAACGCGGTTGTCGATATTGAAGGGACGGGGTTCTTCAGGCATTATTAATCAGTGCTGATATGGGTTGACTTGGAGGGCGGACATTGACTACGCCTTCGGCTTGTCCTGTGACAGTCCTGTCCGCCCTTTCTATTACTACTTGGTGCAGTTAGTTCTTGTCTTCTCCCCACTGCTTCGCGGGTGGTGGAATAAAAGGGGGGGCAATATGGGTTTGCACTTCTACCCCCCTGTTGTCCCCCCGCTCAGCGGGAGGACAAAACAAGATGATACTGCACCCATTAATAATCCGGACATATTATAGTTGCCCCTTCCGCTTGTGGATGGTCGCGTTGGGTCGATTCCAAATCGCCCGACGAGGAGATTGGAGCACATTTGATTGGCGGATTGGAATCCGCCGCTACGCGGGCAACTATGAAACGCCCCCTAATACCTGACCGTAGTCCTTAGTCACCCCCGCTCTTCCATCTGCTTCAGGATTTCGCTCGCTTCGCGCAGGCGGCGCCGCTCCCACGTGGTAAGGTTCTCCATCCCGACCTCGTTGATCTTGTCGAGCAGGTCGTCAACCTCGCGGCGGAGGCGGTCTTCTTCGCTGCGTCTATGTGTGTAGCGTTCTTGCTCGCGCTCGCGCTGCCAGTTCTTCACTGACCGCGCCATCCTCCGGACGAGCCGGTCGCGGGTCAGGTAGAGCACTCCAATCACCATCCCCCCCAGGTGAACAACATGCGCGATAGGACTGGCTCCGGGCCGCAGCGACGATATGAACTCGAAGATCCCAAACATGGCGACCAGATACTTCGCCTTGATGGGGAAGAGAAAGTAGAAATAGATGATGTTGTTCGGGAAGAGTAGTCCGTAGGCTGCCAGCAGCCCATACATCGCTCCCGACGCGCCGATGATGATGACCTCTGACGACGGCGTAAGGAGGGCGTTGGAGAGTCCGGCGCCTATCCCGACGATGAAATAGTAGCGCAGGAAGAAAGCACTCCCCCAGACTCCCTCGAGCGCGCTCCCGAACATCCAGAGCACGAGGAGGTTAAAGAGGAGGTGCATCAGGCCGCCGTGCAGGAACATGTAGGTCACCGGCTGCCAGATCGCCCGTCGCACCCAGACCGCCGCCGGCGTCAAACCAAAGGTATATTCGAATTCCGAAGAGAGAACCATCTGCAGCAGGAAGACGGCGACATTAGCCGTCAGGAGGCCTCGAACAGCCGGAGTCAACCCGCCGCCGAAGTTCCCCAAGGATGATCCCCGGTAGTAGTAGTAAGACGACATCTGCCTAACATAATACGAAAACGGCAGGCAGAACGGAAGCGAGCAGATCACTCCGGCGAGCGCCGGAGGCAGAGACGCGGCGGGTGAGGAAAAGGAGAAGCCCCATCCAGGGATAACTGATGGAAGCACTTACTCCGCGGGTTTAGCCGCAGCGCCGCCATCCTGACGGCTGGCCGGAGCCAGCAAGATGCTGGCGCTACGTTATCGCTGGTTCGAAGGGATAAGCCCGGTGTCGCTATGACCGGCTGGTCAGCAGGACTAGGAAGAGTTCCCGCACCACAGAAGCCGCAACAACCGAAGAGACCCCCGACGAGTCGTAGTGGGGCGCCAATTCGACGACGTCCGCGCCGACGACATTAAGGCGCGACAGGATGCGGGCGATCTGGATGAACTCGCGATAGGTGATCCCGAACGGTTCAGGATTGCCTACACCGGGCACAAGAGAGGGATCGAAGACGTCGAGGTCTATCGTCACATAGATCGGCCCCTTCGCCGGTAGTTGGCGCATGACCCGCTCGACATCCCGCTGACCGCCTTCAAGGCCAAGCGGCAGTTCCAGTCCGGAGCCGACCAGTTCTTCGCGCGTCCCGGATCGAATGCCGAACCGAATGATCCGGTCGGCCGGAATCGTATCCATCAACCTCCGGATGACGGTTGCATGGCTAAATCTCTCTTCGAGGTATTCGTCACGCAGGTCGGTGTGGGCGTCGAGTTGAAGGAAGGTGAGGTTGGGGTGGACTTCGAGGAGCGCTTTGGCGGCGCCAAGCGAAACGGTATGCTCTCCGCCGATCAGGAGCGGCTTCATCCCTCGCTTCAAAATATCACGAATGCTATCGGCGACGAAGTCTATCGTCCGGCCGGCTGATCCGGGCGGCAGTTCGAGGTCGCCGAGGTCGATATAATCGTAATCGTCGAGACTCGCGTCAAGGAACGGGCTATAGGTCTCAAGGCTTGACGAAGCCTCGCGGATAGCCGCCGGCCCGAACCGTGCACCGGCGCGGTAGGAGGCCGTGCCGTCGAACGGCGCACCTATAAGCGCCGCGCCGCCCTTGCCATGCTCCGAGAGTGCTCCCAGGAAACGCATACTCATCCCGCTGCTTCTAAGGCCGCCCGGAGGGCTGCCCGCCGGCCCCGCAAATATCCCGAACATACTGCGGGAGGCAAAAGGCACCCTCGTGAATATCACCATTATAATAGCGCAGTGGCGCAGAGAAAGTGCTGTATCTCACTTTGTCAGCCGACCGCGGGAAGTTCCCCTCCTTCGCCGCGGCAAAGAAACTCCACAGCCCCGGCAGATAGGTCGGCGTGTGCGCCAGATAGAGCGCGCCGTCGGCAAATATGTCGCGCACCAGACCGATCGTTGCCGTTACGCGCGGTCCCGACAGGAAGGGCGACCCGATCTGCCCGGCTGCCAGCCCGCCCTCACTCAGGGCGTCCCGTAAGTCGGTGAAAAAAGGCCGCCCAAAGAGCCCCTCGGCCGGACCGACCGGGTCCGAGCCATCGACCACAATCACGTCGAACTCCGCTTTCATATCTTTCAGCGCCGCAATGGCATCCCCGATCACCAGTTCGACCTTGGGATGGTCATAGGCCGCCGCTATTCCGGGCAGATACTCGCGGCACAGTTCAACGACATCGTTGTCGATCTCGACCTGAACCACTCTCTCCACGCTCCTGTGCTTGACGATCTCCCGCAGCGACCCGCCGTCGCCGCCGCCGATCACAAGGACTCGCTTGGGATCGGGATGAGCGAACATCGGAACGTGCACCAGCATCTCGTGGTAGGGCGCTTCATCGCGCTCGGAGGTCATCACCAGGCCGTCGATGACCAGCATCCGACCCATCTCTACCGTGTCCAGGATATCGACGGTTTGAAAGGCATTCACCCGCCGCGCCAGCGTCTCGCGGACCCGGAAGGTTATGCCAAAGTCAGGAGTGTGATACTCTGTGAACCAGAGCCGGCCGGGGGTCGATGAGGTGGTCAATTCGTAGTGAGTCCAAGTCCTGTGAAAGTAGTCGGAAGAGAGTCCGGACTATTACTCCTCGTGCCAGAGCAACACTGCCGCCAGCGCCGCGCCATGATCGACGACCTGATGCCCGGCAGAGACGCTCTCAACGCGAAGGATCTCCGAACGGCGATCGCGAAGGGCTTGCTCAGCCATCGACCGGACGAGACGCTCGGCTTCGTCCGCCTCCATTTCAAAGTGCCCCTCCATAATGACGCCAGGCTGGGTCGGATCGACCGGCAGACCGATCGCGACGGCTGCCGCAATATGACCGCCCTTGTGCCGGGAGGTGTGGCTTCCGAGCGCCGCATGGACGATCATCCCCGGCGGGATCGAGTCGATCCGGCCCGGAACCGCGCCCGGCGGCATAATGCTGGTGACCTTAACGAGGTTGAAATTGCCCGCGCCGGAAGCGATCAGCGCCCGGTCGAAGGCATTGAGCGAGGTGGCCGCATCCCCGGCTCCGGCGACGAGCAGATAGCGGTTGGGAACCTTCAGCGCCACCTTTAGACTTCGATGGCGGCCGCGACGGCAGGCAGGGGTTTGTGATAGAGCGGCTGGCCAGAATTTGCGATCTGTCCGCGCTTGAACTCGCGCACCTCAAAGCGACCTCCGCCGAAGGCATGGCGCAGCACATCGAACCCGCGATAGGGGTCGATGTCGCTGCCGCAGGTGAAGAGATCGACCGCCGCATAGCCATATTCCGGCCAGGTATGAATCGCCAGATGCGACTCGGCGATTACCACAACGCCGCTCACCCCCCAGGGGCTGAAACGGTGGAAGATCTCCCCCACCACCGTAGCGCCGGTGGCATTTGCCGCCTCGAGCATCGAACGCCGAACGTGATCGACGTCGTCGAGGAGGGTGCTCGAGCAGCCGTGGTATTCCACCATCAACTGCCGTCCCAAAGCCTGCATTTCCAACTCAGATAGCCCCCTATGGGTTAGAAGAACGAATCGTGCGCGGCCGCTGATGCCGCGTTCACGCGGGGCCGAAGCGCTCCGGCAACCCTGCTGTGGTGTATGCTAAAAGTTCGGCGGAGATGTGACCCAAAGCAGAGTCGCCTTCGCGCGATAAGGATTGCCGATCCGATGCTCGCGATCGGCGGTGACATAGAAACAGTCCCCCGCCCGCACCTTGAATTGATCCGTCCCATACAGCAGCACCGCCCGGCCTTGAACAAGGTAGCCGAAGGCATCCCCCTGATAGGGCGACCGGAGTGCCGATGACGCGCCCGGCGGCAGGTGCAGCAGCGCCGGCTCCATCCGGCGGTTGGTCGCTCCCGGAACGAGCAGCGCCAGATTGCCTTCCCCATCCTCGATCTCGGCCTGATCGCGCGAGGTGAAGGTAACCCGCACCGGCTCGACGTCGCGGAAGAACTCGGCCAGCGAGATATTGAGCGCGTCGAGGATTTGCTTCAGACTATCGATCGAGAGCGACGTCCGACCACGCTCCACCTGGCTGATGAAGCCGTCGGTCAGATCGGCGCGACCGGCCAGTTCGTCCTGTGTAAGGTCAGCCGCGCTCCGTAAGTTACGAATTCGGCGACCGATATCGAGTATGAACGAATCCTGCAAGGATATTAAGCGGCGGTCTTAATAAAGTAGGCAAGCAATATAGATTCCACTATCCTCCTTGTCAACAGGTTCCCGGCCTCATACCGGCACTTTATTAAGAATTTCACTTACGATGGTGCCGGAGTGAGGAGCCCGGGATGCGAATGGGATTGTCCGCAAGGGTTGCCGGTTAACCACGTTCAATAGTATATTGAGAATGGTGAAGAATACCGTTCACATAGTCGTCTGGGTTGTCTTGGCGGTAAGCATCCTAACCGTCGAGGAAGCCAATTCGCGGGGTGCCAACCGTAGCGCCGTCATCCTGACGGCAGGTCGAAGCCAGCAAGATACTGGCGCTACGTTTTCGTCAATAGGTCGATGCCAGCAAGATGCCGGCGCTACGTTTTCGTCAGCAGGTCGAAGCCAGCAAGATGCTGGCGCTACGTTTTCGGCGGAAGGGGAAGATTATCTAGTCGGTATAGGACTTGGCGCGCTGCTCGAAAGCGGGGAATTGGTTGAAGTGGTGTTAACTCAGCCCCCCCTTGGGAAGCGGGTCGTCTATCAGCAGACCTATGGCGGTTACCCGGTGCTCGGTGGTGCGCTAATCGTGCGCTTCGACCGGGAGGGCCGGATCATAAGCCATTTCAATTCACTGGCAGCATGGAAAGAGCGACCAGCGGTTACGATTTCGCTGGACCGGGAGGCGGCCGTCGCAGAGGCACTTCGGATGACCGGCAACCGGCCCTTGCGCGATGACGCAAGCGCGGAGGTGGCAATCCTCCCTCGCGACGGGCGTCCGGTCGCGGTCTGGCAGGTTGAACTGCCGGTCGCGGCGCCGCCGGCTGACCTCGAGGTGCTGATCGACGCGCTAACCGGAGGGGTGCTTCAAGTCGAGGATCGTCTCGCACGGATCGACGGGCGGGGCTTGATCTTCGACCCCGATCCGAAGAGCGCGCTCGGAACCGATACTCTCCGCGACGAAGACGATGCCGCGGATGCAATTCCCGAGGCTGCTTACCGACAAGTTCTTCTCGAAAATCTGGCGCAGGACGATGACGGCCTCTACATCCTGCGCGGCCCCTATGTCGATGCGACGCTTTCGCCCGACCCCGCCCGCCTCGAATCGCCCGACTTCCTCTTCGACCGATCGGACCGCCGGTTCGAACAGGTGATGGGGTATTACCACCTCGACCGCTACGCACGCTATCTGATCGACGTTATCGAACTTGTGGACATCGTCCCCCAGCCACAACGAATAGCGGCGAACGGGGTCGAGGACGATATGAGTTTTTACAGTCCCTTCACCGGACTCATCACGACCGGCAGCGGCGGAGTCGATGACGGCGAAGACGCCGATGTTTGGATTCACGAATATACTCACGCCCTGATCGAAGCGATCCTCCCGCGCTGGCGCGGCGGGGATTCGGGGCTGATGGCTGAAGGCCTCTGCGACTACTTCGCCGGAGACCGGTCGCGAGCCGTCGTTCCCGACTTTCAGCCCGAATGGATCTATAATTGGGACGGGCACAACGAGTTTTGGGGGGGGCGGGTGCTCGATGCCGACTACACCTATCCCGAAGACGCCGGGCGCGAACGGCACGACGCCGGGCAGTTATGGTCGGCGTTTCTGACCGAGATCGCCCGATCGGTGGAGAACTCCGACCTGTGGAACAGCATCGTTATCGGCCACCTCGCTTCACTCGGCGACAGCGTGTCGGTCCCGGACGCGGCAATGGCGCTGCTGTCCAATGAATTGGCTTTGGCTGAGGGTCGTTACCGGCGCCAAATCCTGGAACCTGCCGAACGACGAGGCATCCTGCCCTATGGGAGGTTTCGCCCGCAGATTACCCATCAACCTACCGGCGATACCGAAGACCTGGGCGGTGAGCGCATCCTGACCGTGATCACAACCAGTGGGTTGCCCATTGCAAATCAAGGCGTCAGGTTGATCTATGGCTATGATCGAATGGAAGTCCGGGAGATTGCATTTGAGTTATTGAATAGAGTAGAGCAACTCTGGCAGGCGCGGCTCCCGCTACCGGAACAGGAAGCGGACGTTCACTACTACCTCGTCGCGGTCGACGTTACCGGTGTCGAGGGCTTTGCACCACCGGGGGCGCCGGAGAACACCTACTCCTTCCATGTCGGACCGGACCGGGTGCCTCCGGAGTTCGTCGAAGTCGATTCGCTCTACGATACCCCCTTCCCGGTCGGATCGGCGCGATTCGGAGCGCGAATAATCGACAACATCGGCGTGTCAGACGTGAGGTTACTCTGGCTGACCCGCGACGGCGAGCAGTCGGGCGAGGTGATACTTACGAGGCAGGAGGACGATTCGTCGCACTTCGCCGGTCGGTTGACGTGGAACCTGCCTCGCGATGGGACGCTGCTCTATCGGCTTCTCGCGCGCGACCGTGCTGCGGCGCGTAATCTTGCCGGACTGCCGTTCCGGGCGATGAATGTCCGCCGGGAAGCCGTTATCGACGACTTTGAGCGGCTCAATCATCGGTGGCTGCTTGACGGCTGGGAGCGCGATTCGACCGCCGTGCGGGAGGGGCGCTTCGGCCTCTCGGACCGGATCGGACGGCAGAACGAACAGCAGATTGCCATCGCGGAGTTGGACGAGGGGTGGGCGCTCGCCGGATTCGGCCGGGCGCGGCTAAGGTTTTGGGAGCAGCATCGCTACGACATCGGCTCGTTTGGCCGGATAGAAGTGTCCCAGGGCGAGGACGAGTGGACAGTCCTCCAATATTTTCAGCAGCGGACCGAGTGGTGGGAGCAGCGCGAAATCAATCTCGATCGATACGCCGTTGACAATGCAGCCCCGATCCGGGTGCGATTCGTTTCGGCTATAAGGCCAGGCGCCGGACTATTTTGGGTCCTCGACCGAATCGAACTCTCGCTCGGCGTGATCGTCGCGGCGGACGCCGACTCCGTCGAGGCGGCAGCAGAGCCAGCCCTCTCTCTCCATCCCAACCCGACGAATGGCCGGTTGACGGTCATTTGGCATCTGCCGTCCACCGGACACTTCGAAGTTATTGATTTGGCTGGCCGTTCAGTGCGCCGCCTGGAGGCCGACTCAGGGACGGGTCAGGCCTCGCTCGACCTTGAGAGACTGCCGTCGGGTGTTTATCTAGCGGCTCTTTCCTACTCCGGCACCCGCATGATCCGCAAGTTTGCGCTGGTGAAGTAGGTAAAGTCAAGGGTCTCCTCCGGGCAAGATGCTTCACTTCGTTCAGCATGACATAGCAAGAATATTCTGCTCTGAATGATAGATACCCTAAAGTTCCATATTCCATCTTCCATTTTCCATACAGATGCCCTCACCTTCATCGCTCTCGCGCCAGCCCTTGCCGCCTACAGTTTGGAATCAAATCGAATCCGAAGCCGCCCGCCAGGCCGCCATCGGCCGCGACGTCGTCTGCCTCCATGTCGGCGATGCGCATCGACCCTTCCCGGCAGCGCTCCTGACGCCGGTTGAGGGCGAGGATACTATCTTTGGACAACTCAATCGCTATGGCGACACCTACGGGGAGCGAGCGTTGCGGGAAGCGCTTATCGAACGCGCAGTTGCACGAGGACTTCCGATCGTCGGCATCGAGCAGATACAGATCACCGCCGGCGCCACGGGGGGCCTTTATTCGGCCTTCTCCCGACTAATGCCGCGCGGAGCCGAAGTGCTCACCCCGGCGCCTTATTGGTCGATTCTGCGACAGGTCGCAGACGCTGCCGGAGTGCACCTTATCGAAGTGCCCTTCTTCGACCGCCTGGCAGCCGAGCCAAGCCTCGACCCGGCGTCGCTGCTCGAGAGCCATCTTACCGAGCGGACTGCCGGCATTTACCTGAACACGCCGTCGAATCCAACCGGTATGTTGCTCGGACGGGACCTTTTGATGAGGTTAGCCGACTTTGCAGGTCGTAATGACCTCTGGATCTTCTCCGATGAGGCTTATCAGGACTTCGTCTGGTCGGGTGATGAGCACGTATCCATCGGCTCGCTGCCCGGAACGTTCGAGCGGACGGTAACAGTCGGGACGGCGTCCAAGTGCTTTGGCGCGTCGGGAATGCGGGTCGGCTGGGTGATGGCTCCGGCGTGGGTTGTGTCGCAGATCAACCGGGGTGTCGTAGGATCGGTCTATCAAGCCGGCCGGTCGGCGCAACTGATGGCCTGGCGCGGTCTGCAGCGATTTACACCGACGGTCGGCCAGTTCCGGGATGACTATGGCGCTACGTATCAGTGGGCAAGTGAGGCAATAGAGGCCCGGACGCTGCCCTGCTTGGGCGGATTCTACTTTTGGGTAGAATTAGGCGACGGGTGGGAACAACTCTCCGCAGAGGATCAAGTTGGTCGCATGCTTGAGGCGGGTGTTGCCCTCGCGCCCGGTGAGTATTTCGGCAGGGACTACCGCAACTGGGCAAGGCTCTGTTTCACCGTCGTCCCCCCCGACCGGCTGCGTGAAGGTGTCGCCCGGCTCAACCGGCTGCTGGGGTGATGATCGGGTCAGCGAGGCCGAATGTTGGACATTCCGGACGCTTGAGATTTGGCAAACAGGAGTCGTTCGCTTATCTTAATTAGTTGCTCCGGGCTCTTCTCTGCACATTGGAGAAAGCCCTCATTCGTTATTGAAAGCCCGGCAGGTCGTATGAAACCGACAATTATCAAGACGTTGCTACTCTGCGCCGCGTTCGCCGCAGGTTCCCTGCACGCGGCCGATTCGCCGCAGCCTGCCGTGAGGATTGAGGCCCTGGGGGGTAATGTCTGGCAGGTCCAATACGATGCCGCGCGGGATGGCTTTACGGCTGCAGGGGACCCTGCTGAGCTGCTACCGGTCGTGCGTTTGATTGCCCTGCCCGACGAAGGCGAAGCTGTTGTCAGCCTTGTTGACGCCGAATCGGCGGCTATCCCCGATGTGCTCTCCCCTTTGACCAACCTTCCCGATAAGCCCTACACCCTGAGCGAGGTCTTCACCTATAGCGGTATCCGTTTTCAACCGCTCGTTTTGCACTCCGATTATCTTGCTAAGGACGGTGTTTCCACACAGGTCAACCGGTTTTCGATTCGGATAGAATTGCCGGACACCCCGCCGCTCGAGCGTCTGACCGGCTTGCGGCGACAGGCTCTTGGTTCGCTCGTCCTGAACGACGATCCGCCGCGCCGCGACCCGGTGGTTGAATCGACCGGCGGGGCGTGGGTCTATATCGTCCCAGATCAACAGGGGGCCCGGCGTGCAGTGGCGCCACTGGCGCGATGGAGGGAACTGCAAGGCCACCCTGTAATCGAACTTGCGGTTCCGAATTGGGCCGGCTATGCATGGGTGCTCGAGAGCCTGAATAGCCTGCGTGCCCAGGGCCGACAGATAGAC
Source organism: Calditrichota bacterium (assembly GCA_016867835.1). NCBI lineage: Bacteria > Pseudomonadati > Calditrichota > Calditrichota bacterium. The sequence goes on from VGIQ01000027.1 coordinate 17,141, forward strand.
TATGTCTGCATCGTCGGCGATGTGGCAGGCGAACTGCGAGTGCCGACTGAAGTCCACGCCGGTGAATCGGACTACGGATTTGGACTGCTCGACGGCAGCGACATACTGCCCGATGCTGCGGTAGGGAGGCTTTCGGCGGGCAGCATCGCCGAGTTGGAACGGATTGTCGCCAAGATCCTCGGCTACGAGCAGCGTCCCGACCTCGACGACCCGGGCTACCTGAGGCGCGGTGCCGTTGTCGCCGGCAGTGCGCTCTCGGGACCTTCGACCATAGCGGTAAGCCAATGGGTGCGGTGGCGAATGCTCGAACAGGGCTTCACCGCCGTCGATACCTTCTGGTTCACGATGGGGCGGGGCGTTGCCTCGTTTCTGACCGAATCCTTTGGCCGCGGCACCGGGTTCATAAACTATCGCGGCTGGACGGGGATGGAGGATTGGTCTGTCTATGATGCCGGACGGCTCGCCAACCGGCATCCTGCGGTTGCGCTGCTGTTGGCCTGCAACACCGGGGATTTCGCAGGCAATCAGATTGCCTGGACCGAAGCGCTCTTGCGCGCGCCCGGCGGAGCCGTCGGCGCTATCGGATCGGTCGGGGCTGCCACCCGCGTCAATTTCAACAATGCTTTATTGGCGGGATTTTATCGCGGGGTGCTCGATGACGGCATCCATCGCCTCGGCTGGGCGCTGAATCGCGCCAAGGTCGAATTGGTAGCGGCTTATGGCTCGAGAGCCCTCGGCGCGACGGTCGATCATCTCCGCTGGACCAACCTGATGGGCGATCCGGCAACCATCGCCTGGACGGGCGTCCCCGTCACGGTCGATTTGACAGTGCCGAATCAGGTCAACTATGGCGCTGGCGCGGTGCAGGTTGAAGTGCGTCAGCGTCAGGGTGGAGCCGCTATCGGGGGAGTCCGGGTCGGGATGTTTAAAGCGGGAGAACTAACTGCGGCCGGCATCACCGGTGCCGACGGCCTCGCTACGATCCGCTTTGATCCGCGACTCCTCACTCCCGGTCAGGCGACTTTCACCGCTTCGGGTGGCGGAGTCGTTCCGATCAGCGTCGAATCGGAACTGGTGCGCCCGGCTCGACAACTTGCCTACCGGAGCCAGTTCGTCCTCGACGACGAGAATTTTCCGCGCGACGGTAATAATAATGGGATCGCCAATCCTTTCGAAACGATTGGCTGGAACCTGATCGTTCGCAACATCGGCGGACAGATCGTCGCTTCGCCAGTCACATTCACCCTTGCCTCCGAAGACGACGATGTTGCCGTCCGCGAAAACCGGTTTGTGATCAACGCCCCGATTGCGCCCAACGGCGAGGCGACGGCCTATTTTGTGGTCGATATCCGCTCGACTTTTCCCGACCGGCAGGATGTTCCCTTCACGTTGACCGCAGCCAGTCAGGATCTTAATTGGGTGCTTCCGGTGGCGCTTCAAGGCCGCGCTCCACGCTGGAGCCCGGCTTATGTCACCACCGGCGAAGCACTGGCGGGGGGCGTCGCGACCGAACTTATCATCAGCCTAACGAATAACGGCAGCCTCGATGTCGGACCGGCGCAAGCCCGGCTTGAAAGCCTGAGCCAGTTCGTTCAGATCATTCAGCCCGATGCGCGCTATGAAGCAATGGCGGTGGGGGATACGCTTGGCGCCGACACCACCTTCCGCATCCTGGTTGTCGAGGGAGCGCCATTTGCGAGCGCTCTGCCGTTAGTGCTGCATCTTGAATCGGATGCGGGCTATGAAGCCGATGTGCCGGTCGCAGTGCAGACCATGAGCCTGCCGGCAGCCTTCCCGACCGGGCCTGATGCCTACGGCTACTACGCTATCAGCAACACCGACGAAAATGTCAACGTCCGACCGGGCGATCTCTGGCTCGAAATCAACCCACGCCTGGGCGGCGGCGGCACCGACACCGGTCTGCTCGATCACGGCGAGGACGACGATCAGAGCGTCGTTCTCGACCTGCCTTTCCCATTCCAATACTATGGCCGGGAGTTCAACCGGTTAACGGTCTGCACCAATGGCTGGGCGGCTTTTGGCGATCAGGCGCAGTTTGCCGATTTTCGCAATACTCCGATCGGGGCGCCGCAGGGGCCGGTGGCGCAATTCTGCCCGTGGTGGGAAGACCTTTATACACCCTATAATGAATGCGGCGTTTTCTATAAGAACGACACCGAGGGACATCGTTTCATCGTCGAATGGTATCGTATGCGCCGCTGGATCGGACCCGATGGGCCCGGCTCGGCCGAGACGTTTCAGATCGTTCTCTACGATCCGGCCTGGCATCCGACAACAACCGGCGACGGCGACATTCAGTTCAACTACCTCGATATAACTCATTCGGCCCGGGTCGATGGGCACGGGACGCCCTATCCAACCATTGGGATTGGCAATCTCGATGACCGCGGCGGGCTGCAATACGGCTATTGGGACGCCTATGCCCCCGGCGCGAGCCGCCCTTCGTCCGGCAGCGGTATTCTCTTCGCAACAGCCACAGTGCGCCGTTACGGCGTAGCACAGGGCACCGTTTTCGGCTTGCACAACAATGAACCGGTCGAAGGCGCGACGGTGCGCACTTCGATCGGAGGCTGGGCTCGGACCGACATTGGTGGCAATTATCGCATCGCCAATGTTCCGGCGGGGCGAGAGTTGACGCTCATCGTTGAAGCGCCCGGCTGGAACCGGGTCGTTTCCGATGTGATTCAGGTAGCCGAGGGTCAGGAAGTGGTGCGGAGGTTCTTCCTTACCCGGCCGCTGCTGGCAATCAACCGCGAGGTGATCGTAGATTCGCTGCAGGTCGGGCAGGAGATCCAGCGCGTGCGCGAATTGCGCAACACCGGCAACGGGCGCCTCGAGTTTAGTATTTCTATTGCGCCGATAGACGGCGGTGAACGAGGCGTTCCGCGTCCGGGCGACCCCGATCCGGACCGGCGGCGCGACGACCCGGACGAACTCTGGCAGAGCATGTTCACCCTCAACGCGAGCAACGTCACGGGCGACGAGCGGCTGCTCGGAGCGGTGTTTGGCAACGAGCGGCTGGTCGTATCGGGCGGCAATAACGGTGAAGCGGTGAACTATCTCTACCGCTTCAACCGCGGCGGAATGTTGACGGGACGGTCGGAGCAGCCGGTTCGTGGCGCCTGGGGTGTACACGACCTGGCCTATGACGGGCGGGATTATTATGGCGGTTCAGGCAATCAGATCTACCGTATGTCAGCCAATGGCGCCGAACTGGGACGGATCGCCTCGCCCATCGAGCCGCCGCGAGCGCTTGCCGTCGATCCGCAAGGTCGCATTTGGACGACGACACCCGGCGCGCCGCTTCACCGGCTCAGCCCTCAAGGCGCGGTCGAACGCACCTACAGCCATTCTCTCCGCCCCTATGGTCTGGCGTGGCATCCGGTCGATCCTGACGGCTGTCCGCTTTGGGTATTTTCCGCCGACGGCGTCAGCAACCTTGCCATCAGCAAGATGGACACCGCCACCGGCCGCATCCGGCTGGTGACAGAACTTGCCTTGCGTGACGGCGACCGCGCCGGTGGCTGCGAATTGACACCGCTTTGGGATGACCGTGTCTGGGCCCTGGTTGCGCTCATTCAGAATCCGGCGGGAGACCGGGTTGAAGTGATCGACGCCGGCCCAAACCTCGCCTGGATCGGCGTGGCTCCCAACGAGGGAGTTCTCGAGCCGGAGGGAATGACGCAGGTTAACATCTCGCTTTCGGCATTGCAGCTTCGGGGAGGTCTCTACGAGGCCTCGGTAGTTATTCGCCACAATGCCGCCGGCGACCGTGCCGTCATCCCGGTGCGGCTGGTGGTCGATCCGCTTCTGGCCGGGGTTTCCGATGACCTTCCGACGCAACATTCCATAACCTCCATCCATCCCAATCCGGCCAATGGCCACACCTCGATCAGGTTTGGTCTGCCACGCTCGGACCGGGTCTCCCTAACCTTGCATAGCGCGGACGGGCGATTAGTAGAAGAATGGTTGGATGAGCACCTTCCTGCCGGCAGCCATCAGCGCGTTTTCGACGCTTCGGCATATCCGGCGGGGCTCTATATCATTCGCATATCTTCGGGCGGCGCTCCGGTCGCGCGCAAGTTCGTCATTTTGAAGTGAGTGCCTGTTGAGACATAACCTGCCGGTCCGTCGGGGTGGCTGGATTATCAAATCCCTGATTGTAGTTGGACTAACGCTTCCCGCCGCACTTACGGCGGGAGCGCGTTTTATGCGCTCCCCGGCGCCTTCGCCGGACGGCAGCGAGATCGCCTTCTCTTACGGAGGCGATCTCTGGACGGTCCGATCCGACGGCTCGCACTCCCGCCGGCTCACGACACATCCCGGCTACGAGCACCTCCCGAAATGGTCTCCCGACGGCCGGTGGATTGTCTTCTCCGGAGCGCGCGAAGGCGACCGCGACGTCTATCTCATTGCCTCCGGAGGCGGCGAACCGCGCCGGTTGACGTCGTTCGACGTCGATGAGGATGTGTGCGACTGGACGCCGGACGGCAGCGCGGTCATCTTTGCCTCGCGTCGGGATGATCTCTATCCGGACTTTCCGCTTCTCTACAAAGTCCCGGCCGCCGGCGGGACGCCGATCCCGCTGGTGGGTGGTTACGGACGGGACGGGACGATTTCCCCGGACGGAACAGCACTACTTTTGACCCAGGGCGATGGACAATGGTGGCGGCGGCGCTACCGTTCGAGCGGCGCGGCACAGGTTTGGAAGGTCGAACTGGCAAGCGGCCGGTTTACTGCCATAACCGACACCGGCCGGAAAGTGTCGGGGGACGACTTTCTTAAGACGACGTCGAGATGGCCTCTTTGGGGGCGAGGCGGGACAATCTATTTCGTCTCGGAGGCCGACGGCACCCCGAATCTCTACGCCCTTGAACCGACCGGCCTTCGGCGTCAAGTTACGCATTATCAGGGCGACGGCGTCCGCTTTCCGGCAATCTCGCGCGACGGCAGCACCATCGCCTTTGAGTTGCAAGATCAGATTTTCGTGATGGTGAGCGAAGGCGAAGCGCGCCCGCTCGAAGTCGATCTCCCCCTCGATCCGGTCGAGATGATCCCCCGCGACCAGACCTTCACAGACAAGGCGCGGCGGGTCGTTTTCACACCGAACGGCAAGCAAATGCTCCTGGGGGTGCGAGGCCGCATTGCAGTAGGTCGGATCACCGGCGACGACGACAAAGCCGCGCGAGGACGGGCGAACCTTCTGTCCGACGATCCATCGGCACGAGACCGGCACGCGATCGTCTCGGCGGGCGGCGACTCGGTCATCCTGGCCTCGGACCGAAGCGGCAACAACGACCTCTATCTCGTAACCTCCGACGACCCCGAGACAAAGGAACTCGCGCGCGCCTTGCGACTTAAGTGGGAGCGGCTCACGACGCATCCGGCTGAGGAGATGTTTCCGTCGCTAACCCCCGACAACCGGTCGTTAGCCTTTGTGCGGGGCACCCGGACCTTGGTGGTGCTCGACCTGAAGAGCCGCTCGGAGCGAGTGTTGATCGATGGCTGGATGCTGAGCGACGAGTCGTGGCTGGCGTGGTCGCCGGACTCGAAATGGCTCGCCTTCGCCAGCAGCGACGACGACTACAACAGCGACGTCTGGATTGTCCCCGCCGCGGGCGGCGCGCCGGTTAACGTCAGCCGTCATCCCGACGACGACACCTTCCCGGTCTGGTCGTCCGACGGTTCCAAACTCGCCTTCCGGTCGCGGCGGCGCGACAACAACTGGGACCTACATATCGTTTTCCTAAAAAAGTCCGACCACGAGAAGAGCGCTGCCGATTGGGCTGAGGAGGTTCGCGCCAAAGGTGCCAAGAGCAGCCCCAAGGATGATAAGGAAGGCAAGAAGAAGGACGAGACCAAAGATGTTCCCCGCGTCGAGGTCGTCATCGACACGACCGATGTTTTTCTTCGACTGCGCGCGGTTACGAACCTGGCCGGAGAGGAAGGCGAGTTCGCCATTTCGCCCGACGGCAAGCGATTTGCCTTCAGCGCCGATCACGAAGGGCAGAGCGACCTCTACGCCATCGACTGGACCGGTGACAATCTGAAGCGGCTCACGACTGGCGGTGCGGCGCCGACTTCGATTTCGTTCGAAGAGAGCGGCAAACGGGTGCGGTATGTCGATAGCGGAGGTCGGGTGAAATCGGTCGAAGAAGGAGGCGGGTCCGCCAAAGATCATCCCTTTGAAGTGCGTATGCGGATCGACCCTCGAGCCGAAAGGCAGCAGAAGTTCCTTGAAACCTGGCGTGTCCTGAACGACCGGTTTTACGACTCGAACTTCCACGGTCAGGACTGGGCTGCGCTGCGGGACAAGTATTGGCCGCTTGCGGAGAGCGCCTCGTGCGAAGCGGACTTTGCCGATGTGATGCGAATGCTGTTCGGCGAACTCAACTCGTCGCACATGGGCTTCTACCTGCCCGATTCGCGGACGACGGCGGTTGGGAGGCTGGGGCTTGATTACGCCCCCAATCCGCTCCATGCGTCTTCATCCTCCCGTATTGACCCGCCGCCGGATAGAGCCGGACTGGAGATCGCCCACGTTCTGCCCGACGGCCCCTGCGACCGGATAGAGACGCGCGTTCAGGCGGGCGAGTGGCTCACTGCTGTCGCCGGCCGGCGCCTGACCGGTGAGGTGAGCCTCGATGCGCTGCTCGCCGGTCAAGTCGGCGAGCGCACCGAAATCTATGTCTGGGACGGCCGTCGTGAACGGCGTCTGATCGTTCGTCCCGTCGATCAGAACCGCGAAGGCAATCTTCGCTACGAAGAATGGGTAAAAGCCCGGCAGGCGGCAGTCGCAAGCCTTTCGGGCGGACGGCTTGGCTATCTCCACATTCGCGGGATGGGCGAGCCGTCGCTGGCGCGGTTCGAATCCGAACTCTACTCGGTCGGCTTCGGCAAAGAGGCGCTCGTCGTCGATGTCCGGCACAACGGCGGCGGCTGGACGACCGACTGGCTGCTGACTATGCTCCAAGTGCGGCGCCATGCGACGACCTTCCCGCGCGACGGCGGGCCCGGCTATCCTCAAGGACGTTTGCCGCTCTACAGTTGGACCCGGCCGATCATCGTCCTCTGCAATGAGACTTCCTTCTCCAACGCCGAAATCTTCAGCCATGCGGTGAAGCAGTTGGGGCGAGCCAAACTGGTCGGCGTTCCGACGCCCGGCGGAGTCATCTCGACCGGCCACGAATTGCTGATCGATGGCTCATCGTTCCGGCTGCCGCTTAGGGGATGGTATGCCGGCGACATGAATACACCCGACCCGAGCCGGAACCTCGAGGGGCACGGCGCCGTGCCCGACATCATTGTGGAACTTCCCCCGACGGCGCTCGGAGCGTCCGAAGACCTTCAGTTGCAGCAGGCAGTTGATACTCTTCTGAGAGACCTCGATGCGACGAAGCGGTAGGATTCAGATGCTCCCGGCCATAAGAGCGATGGCGGCGTTGCTGCCGGTGTTGGCGCTAACAGCGCTGCTCGCCGGTTGCAATGATCATGACGAGTTGCAATCGAGGGTGCTGGTGGGCCGGATAGCGCCATCGCTTCGGGCGCAAACGCCCCGGCTGGAGGAGACATTAGATCGGTATCGGGGCGAAGCGCTCGTCCCGGCTGAACCGGTCGCCTCTGGACGGCTGCGCGCTGCGGCGCTGGTCGATGCGTTAGGCAAGTGGGCTCTGGAGAATGGCGAACCCTTCAGGCAGGAGAGCGATACCTTGCGCACCCGGGCCGATGTCAACCAACTCAAGATTGAGACCATAAAGGTCATCAGGAACGGCGTCGAGTTGACCGGCACGACAAGGGTCAAGGTTATCGGCCGCAATCATGGCGAACAGCGGTGGAGGGTCGAAAACCTCGTGCTTGCCGAGCCGGCCGGGAGTGACGGCAATCTTGAGGCACTGCTCGATGCGCTGCAGGCGGCTGGATTCGTTTCCGCTGGCGGGTTACCGGTTGGGACGGGCTTCTGGCGCGAGGAGATTGCCATGTTGCCGGCAGGCAAGCGTCAATGAACAGAAGAGTGGAAATCACTCTGGCTTGCGGGCAGTTTGCGCCCCGGTTCGGCGAAATCGGATTCAACCTCGAACAGATTCGCCGGATGGTCGAAGCAACAGACGCCGACCTCTTCATCTTCCCGGAACTCTGCACCTCCGGATATGAGTTCCAGGACCGAAAGGAAGCCTTCGATCTGGCGCTTGACTTGGATAGGGGTAAGGAACTATCTTGGCTAAGCGGGCTTGCAGGGGATACCGGGACGCATCTGGTGCTGGGATTTCCCGAACGTGCCGGGGATAAGGTATTCAATGCCGCGTTGTTGGTCGAGCCGTCCGGCAAGGCGCATTTCTATAGGAAGATTCATCTGTTCGACCGGGAGAAGGAATTGTTCGACACGGGAGACATGCCGTTCGCGGTGATCGACACGGCGGGCGGGCGGATCGGTGTGATGATCTGTTTCGACTGGATCTTCCCCGAAGCGGCGCGGACGTTAGCGCTTGGCGGAGCGCAGGTGATCGCGCATCCGTCGAATCTGGTGCTGCAGTATTGTCAGAAGGCGATGTTTGCGCGGTCGGTGGAGAACGGGGTCTTTACGGCGACCTGCAACCGGGTCGGTGCCGAATCCCGCGCCGGTCGGACGCTCACCTTTACGGGCGCCAGCCAGATTTTGTCGAACCGGGGGGCGACGCTGGCGCAGGCATCGTCCGACGGTGAGGAGGTCATCCACGCCCTGATTACTCCTTCCGACGCGGACAACAAGATGATCACCGGGCGGAATCATCTGGTGGAGGATAGGCGGGAGGAGTGGTATGCTTGAGGCGAGTGTAAGAGCAGCGGCCAAGTTTGGCATCGACACGGATGAGATTCAACGTGTTGCCGATACTGCACGCAATATAGCACTGCTTGGGGATGATCTCACCTTCCTAAGCATTAGGGAGAAGGATCGCACCAAGCATGTCCATCGCTTGCACCCTTACCTTGGGAAATTTATACCACAACTTGTAGAAGTCTTCCTAAAGACCTTTTTCAAGCCGGGCGATACGATTCTTGATCCATTTGCCGGTTCGGGAACGACACTTGTTGAGGCAAATGTGCTTGGAATGAATGCTGTGGGAGTAGAATTATCTCCATTTAATGCGCTCATTCAAAAGGTAAAATGTGGAGTTTATGATGAGACTTTGCTTTCCCTTGAGATCAAGAGTGCGCTGAGCAGGGCGCGAGAGTTTTCGATGCAGTTTGAAAAGGCGAATGGCAACGGATCGCTATTTGTTCCATCACCGCACTTAAGAACGGATAGCGAGTATCTAAATACTTGGTTTGCCCCGCGGACGCTGCAGGAATTATTATTCTATCGCAGCATCATACCTGAATACCAATATCAGGAGGTTCTTAAAGTAATCTTGTCCCGATCTGCGAGATCGGTTCGACTCATCACCCATTATGATCTTGCCAGACCTAAAGAGCCTGTGAGAGATAAATACTATTGCATTAAGCACCGGAGAATTTGTGAACCGATCCAGCAGGCTTTTAAGTATATCGAACGCTATAGCCTCGATACAATTGCACGTATCAGGGATTTTGCGAGAATCCGCACTTTGAACAGCATCAAGGTTGTTCAAGGCGATTCGCGTTTCGTTAAATTGCCGGTTCGAAAAAAGATCGATGGGATATTTACCTCACCGCCTTATGTTGGCATAATCGACTACCATGAGCAGCATAGGTATGCCTATGAACTCTTCGGCTTCCCGCGCTTTGACGAGCAGGAAATCGGACCGGCGGTGAAAGGTGCATCCAGCGCCGCCAAGCAGGCTTATGCGGATGGGATTGTGGCGACGTTTAGGAATATAAATCAATTTCTCCGTAAGAATGCTACTATTCTAATCGTAGCCAACGACAAATTCGGTTTGTATGAGAATATCGGCTTGGAATGCGAATATTCACTTATACAGGTATTTCATCGTCCAGTGCTCATGCGCACAGAGCGGGATGAGAATAAGTATTATGAATCAATTTTTCATTTTGTAAGAGATTAGAATGCCTATTACTGATTCGCAAATACGAGAAATATCTAATCTTCTAAAGTGCAAGATCACGGATAAGCTTCGTGAATATTCGCCTGAAACACAAGCAATGCCATTTCATGTTCGGCTTCTTGGTAGGGATCGAATGGCTCTTTATTCGTTTATCCATTCTATTATTAATGGGGTCATTTTATTATAGACACATTCAGGCGGCATAGGCGACCTTGGGAGCTTTGAAGAACCGCCGGACTATGTCCGGTCGTTTCTGCGTCACA
>VGIQ01000028.1 GCA_016867835.1 Calditrichota bacterium
ACCGTTAACTGTGCAGCGGTGCCGGAGGGTCTGCTCGAGAGCCAGTTTTTCGGCTACGAAAAGGGCGCCTTTACCGGGGCACAGACGCGCACTCCGGGCCGTTTTGAAACGGCCAACGGCGGGACACTCTTTCTTGACGAAATCGGCGAGATGAGCCCGGCGTTACAGGCGAAACTGCTGAGAGTGCTCGAGTATGGCGAGTTCGAGCGGGTCGGAGGGTCCGAGACAATCAAGGTCGATGTCCGGCTCTTAACCGCCACCCACCGCAACCTTGAGAAGATGGTAGCGAAGGGGCAATTCCGGGCCGATCTCTTTTACCGGATCAATGTCTTTCCGTTGCAACTGCCTCCGCTTCGCGAACGAGTCGGCGATCTGCCGCTCATGGCTTATCACTTTCTCTATCAGGCCGTGGAACGAAACGACCGGCGGCTGTTGGCGATCGAAAGTGAAGCACTCGATCTAATCGAACACTACCCCTGGCCAGGCAACCTTCGAGAGTTGGAGAACGCTATGGAGCGTGCGGTTCTTCTTTCGGATGGCGTAGCACTCAGGGCACAGGACTTCCCCCATTTGGTCGAATGGGCTGAGCGTCAGATTCCGGACGAGGTCGATACCGGCGAGCCAACAGGTGTGCTAAAGCCAGCACCTAATGTTGAAGACGGCTCTCTTATTCGAAGTCTCGCCGAGGTCGAACGAGAGGCAATTCTGAGAGCGTTACAATCGACCCGGGGCAGCATCTCCCTGGCAGCCCGAGGGCTCGGCATCGGTCGCACAACGCTCTATAGGAAAATTGAGGATTATGGGATTGAACTGAAAAAGAGGCAGCGGAGAGTAGTATTGAGACGAATTAGCGCATCGCCAGGTACGACACTTGAGCGATTGGTTGGCATCATTAAACGGTCGTCAAACCTACAGCGATCTATCTCTTCGGTTCACGAGCCGAAGGAACCCACGACGAGATTACTCAACGGGTAGTCAAAGCTTCGACAGGCATGACTTTTCTATGGACTTGTTTGTGAAGTCGAGCCTGGAGTTTCAACTTGACTGAGACATACCGATGTCGTTGGCTCGTGAAGTCCAGGAAACGGGTTGCCTCATCGATGATTGAGAGTTCGAACGAACGCAGACTGGCATATGTTTTACAATGGCTTGACTTGGCATCAAAGGACTTACCTTGAAGCAGGAGACATGGTTGGCTTGAGAGGACATATACAGGACTTATAGGAATTCTGGTGCCTACCTACTCCTACGTTGCGATAAACGAGTCGGGCAGTGAGGTCCGGGGGACGCTCGACGCGGCCGACGAGTCTGCTGTTCAGCGCAGTCTTGAAGGGCAGGACCTGCTGCCGCTCAAGATCACTGCCGGCGGCAAGGCTGAAGCCAAGGCTCCGGCGGCATCGAGCGCGGCTGCAACCGGCAAGAAGAAGAAGGTAACCGACCGCGACATCATCGACTTCACCCGGCAATTGGTGACGCTCATCAAGGCCGGGGTGCCGATCCTGACCAGTCTTGAAACGCTGGCGAGCCAGTCGTCGAATCCGGTCTTTGCTGAAACGTTGATCGCGGTTGCTTCCGACATCGCTTCCGGGAGCGACTTTTCAGCTGCCCTGATGAAACACCCGAAGATCTTCAGCGAACTTTACTGCAACGCCGTCCGTGCCGGTGAAGTGGGTGGGGTGCTCGACGAAGTCCTAACCCGACTGACCGCGGTAATGCAGCGTGACTGGGAGATTCGCAAATCGGTGAAGAGCGCGCTGCGCTACCCAATCATCGTCGTCATCGGCATGATCATCGCGTTCCTCATCCTGACGACCTTCGTGGTGCCGAAGTTCGCCAAGATATTTACCCAGATCAATATGGAACTGCCGCTCCCGACAAAGATCCTGATCTGGCTTGCCGATACGCTAAAGAATTACTGGTGGGCGCTCATCATTGCCGCCGGCGGGATCGCGGCGTCGTTCATTCGCTATACCAAGACCGAGAAGGGAGCACTCTGGTGGGATCAGACCCTTCTGAAACTGCCGATCTTCGGCCCGCTCGTTCTGAAGACCGCGATGACCCGTTTCACCAAAATGTTCGAGACGCTCTCAAGGTCGGGCCTGCCGATTCTACAGATATTTGAGGTCGTCTCGCGCACCATTGGCAACAAGGTGCTCGGTATTGCGCTGCTCAAAGCATCGGAGTCTATCGAACATGGCCGCGGTGTCGCCGTATCACTTTCGGAAACCGGGCTGTTCCCTCCGCTGGTGGTGCGGATGATCGCTGTCGGTGAAGACTCCGGCGCCATCGACGACATGCTCGCCAATATCAGCGAATACTATGACTCCGAAGTCCAGTCGACGGTCGAAGGGATGACCGCGCTGATCGAGCCTATTTTGACCGTCGGTATGGGGGCGATGGTAGTCGTGTTGGCGCTCGCGATCTTCCTCCCGATGTGGAACATGATGGAACTGGCGCAGCAACATTAGAGCGAATTACGACCAGCATTTGACGACCAACGAACCCAGCCACAAAAGTCTCCTTCATCTTAGCCAAGGCCGCCCAATGACCTTAAGGACCTCTCCCCTGCTGTTGGGGATTATCACCGCACTGCTGCTACTTGCGGTCGGTTGCGACACGACCGCCGATCGCGAATTGCAACGTGCCGAAGAAGCGCTCAACGCCGCCCTCCGCGCTGGAGCCGATGCGAGCGCTTCGGAAGATTACAACAAGGCTGAACAACTGCTCGTCCTGGCTCAGGAGAAAGCGCAATTGAAGGAAATCTCCGAAGCGCGCCGCCTGGCTATCGAATCGAAGATTCTTGCCGAAGACGCCCTCAAGAAGGCGGAAGAGCGCGAGAGGATACTTGAGGCCGAATCGGAGCGAATCGGTAAAGGACGGTAGTTCGGTCCGGGGCAACTTGATGTGCTCTGCAATAGGAACTTGGGGGGAGTCTGTCTGATCGTTGCGTTGAACAGCATCCAGTCAAGGGGATCGCCATGGTTCGTCCGACCCTGTTAATCGCTGCCGTCTGCTGCGCACTTACTGCATCCGGCCCGTTGCTCGCAACCGGCTCCGATGTCGTTGCGCCTTTCATTATAAACGGTTCCGACGGCACCAGTCTCAGCCTCGCGCTGCCGGCCACCGCGCTGGAGACGGTAGCCATTGAAGGCCAGTCATTTCATCGCATTAGATCCGATGGTGAAGGGCTCTATGGCGCTGCCGGTGCACCGGCGATTCCCGCCTGGAGCCGCTGGATCGAGGTGCCAACCGGAATGCGCGCCCGTCTTGAAGTTTCCGCTGCGGATGATGAGCGACTGACGTCTGTCCGGCTTGCACCTTCCCCGGTCTATAAGTCGGACAATCCCAATGTCACCGACGGCGCTATAGATGCCGCCGCCTATGCAACGGACCGCTTCCTTCCCGAAGGTGTCGCAGCGTTAAGTGAACCGGTCGTCATCGGCGACCGGAGGTATATCATGCTCGACCTGACACCCTATCGCTACAACGCGGCGAGACAGGAATTGCTCGTCTCGCGCAGTTTGGAAGCGAACGTGGTGTTCGAGGTCGATCCGGCGGCTCCGGCCATCGCCAATTCCTCTTCACCAGCCTGGCGGGAAGTAACTCGCGCCCTCTCCGGCGACGCCCCACGTCGCGACGAACCCGCCGGCCGCGCCGACATCCTTGGGCACTATGTCATCATCGTTGCGAATAATCAGCAGGCAGTCCAGGCACTTCAGCCTCTTGCAGAATGGCGGCGGCGGATGGGCTACCTCGTGACCATCGCGACTACGGCCGAGGCCGGCAACAGCGCCGACCAGATACGCGGCTGGTTCAGAAACGCCTTTCGGGACTGGCCGGTGCCCCCGACGCATGTTTTGCTTGCCGGTGGAGCCTTTGGCGACCTGCGCCTGCCTTACTTCATGGACGGTCAGGCTCCTCAGCAGAGTTGGTATGTCTCAGATCAGCAGTATGTGACGATTGACGGCAACGGCGATAACGACCTCCAGACCTGGATTCCGGAAGCTTTTGTGGGGCGTTTCCCCGTGGGGACGGTGGAAGAACTGCAACATCTCGTCGCCAAGACTATCGGTTATGAGCGGACGCCGTTCGTGGAGTCGAACTGGGTTGAAGGAGCCGTGCTCATCGCGCAGGGTGTGCGCTCGTGCATACACACCAATGTCGCGGTGCGCGAATTGATGATGGGCAAGGGTGTCATTAGGGACCGATTCTTCGAAGCCTATTCCGACTACCCTGACGCAATCGATGTCAACAACATTAGCCGGGGCGTCAACGAAGGGGTGGGATTCGTCAATTTCCGCGGCTACAACAATTGGGGCAACGTCCGGCAAGCCGAACTATTTCAAAACCTTCGCAACGGCTGGAAGTTGCCGGTTGTCTTTGGGATGGTCTGCGGGACCAATGACTTCCCCCAGGGCCGGGAGAGTCCGGCCGTAGGCAACCTCTGGGTCAACGGCTGGTCGGGCAACAGTCCCTTCGGAGCGGTTGCCTCTTACGGACCGACCGACCTCTACACCTATACCTGGTTCAACAATACGCACAGCACGACGCTGTTCCACGAACTTTTCTATAACGACGTTCATACCCTCGGCCCGCTGACCGTCTTGGGCAAACTGGCGCTCTGGCGGAACTACCCCTCCAGTCGCCGGATCGGAAACGGGCACACGGTCGGTTACTACTTCTATTCTTACAACATCCTCGGTGACCCGGCATTGCGACTCTGGACGAAGACACCGGTTGAGATCGAAGTTGCCATACCGCAGGGCGTCCGGACCGGGACGACGTTGCTCGACTTTGCCGTAACGCGGGAGGGTGACGAGCCGGTGTCCGGCGCCTACATTCACCTTATAAACGGCAACATCCGACTTGGCGGTTACACCGACGCGGATGGCCAACTACACCTCAACGTTCCGCCCCTCGCCGAGGGGGAATACCTTGTCACGGTCGTTGGGCCGAACATCGTCCCGTTAGAAGGCGAACTTGAAGTCACCTCGGCAAGCCGGTTTGTCTCATTCGGCCGCTATTCCCTAAGCGACGAGGCGAACGGTGAGGTCGAGGGCAACGGCGACGGTAGGTGGAATCCGGGCGAGACGATCAATCTGGCGGCGTTCGTCCGTAATACCGGCCAGGATGCGCTACAAAACGTCCGTCTTGCCATCGACACCGACAATCCCTACGTCGTGCTCCTGCGTCCCGAATCTCCGGTCGGCGACCTCGATGCCGGCGCTGAATCGGCGGGAGGTAATCCGTTCCTGATTCACCTTCTGCATGAGACTCCGCACGGCGAGACCGTTGAGTTCCGTTTGTCCGCCGCTGCCGGTGATGACCGGTTTCTGGGGCGCTTAGAATTGACTGTTGTTGGCTATGACCTGACTGCGACCCGGGTTGCGATGGAAGGAGACCGGCAGTTGCTCCCGGGGACGACGCAGCGCGTAGTTATCACCCTCACCAACGGCGGGCAGTTGGCGACGCTGCCGCTCGACGCGTCGCTCTACTGCTCCGACCCGAACATCCAAATTCGGCTGGCGGATTCGTTCTTCGACGCCGTTCCGGTAGGTGAAGCGCGAGACAATCGCGCCCGGCCGTTCGAGGTCTCGGCTTCGGCGCGGGCATATATGGGGATTGCCGTGCCTTTCGGACTGCTCTTAAGCGATGAGGAAGGCCGTGTCGATAGTGTGATCATCCCGATCACGCTCGGGCCGGTCGGGCCGACATCGCCCCAAGGACCTGATATGCACGGCTACTGGGCCTTCGACAGCCGCGACACGACGACCGGAATGGCGCCTCGCTTCGAGCGGATCACCGGCACGACGAGCCTTAACCTGGTGGATAATGACGACCGCGCGAATGTCCGCGGCGATGCCGGCAGCCGGGCGATCGTCAATCTGCCGTTCGAGTTCGTCTATTACGGGCAGCGCTTTCGCCGGATTACGGTCGGATCGAATGGCTGGGTGGCAATGGGTGAGTCGGATATGATCGCCTGGAACAATCAGGAGTTAGGCAGCCCGATTGCGCCGGCAGGCCTCATTGCGCCGTTCTGGGAAGACCTCTGGTCCGGGCAGGTTTATACCCGCTATGACCAGGACAATGGGAGGTTCATCATCGAGTGGCGCAACTACCAGAGCGTGGCACAGGGCGCCCACACCTTCTCGGTAGTTCTCTATGACCCGACAGCGCGTTTCACCCGCACCGGTGATGGAGAGATCGAGTTTCATTACATCTCGATTCCCCAGCAGCGGGACTACGAGGAGGAGGCGGTCACGGTCGGGCTATCGTCGCCGGACCGTCGGATTCGACTTCAACTGGCACATGCCGGGGTCTGGCATCCGGCTTCTTCCGGGGCCTTAGCCAACGAGCGTGCGATCCGGTTCACAACCGGCGAACTGAGTGATTTCGGTGGCGTTCGGGGGCGTGTGACCGATGCCGCGACCGGCCAGCCGCTGCAAGGCGTCCGAGTGATGCTCGAAGGCACCGGATACTACGGCACCACCGACGCCGGCGGGGCGTTCACAGTCCAGCGTGCACCGATTGGAACTTATACCGTCGTCGCCCAGCGGCGTCACTTCAATCCGGCGTCGGCAGCGGATATTCAGATCGAAACCGACCAGTTTGCCGAAATCGACTTCAGCCTAACCCATCCGGAATACCGGAGTGACGTCGAAGAGATCACCATCTATGTCCCGCCGCAACAAATCGACAGCACATCCTTTAACGTCTTCAACGACGGCAACGGACCGCTCGACTTCGACTTGCGGCTCAACTACGAAGCCCGCCGGGACGCACCCTGGGACATTCTCTTCGACTGGAATGTCAGCGCACTTACCGACAACAACACCTTCCTCCAGGGCGTGACCACCGACGGCAATGTCTTCTACATTGCCGGAAAGACGACCGATGGCAATCTGCCGCACTGGATCTATCGCCTGGATCGCGACGGGAATCTGATCGATCGCTTTCCTCAAGTGACCGTCGATACGACGGCGACCCGGGGCTATTATGGCATCGGCCTCTCGCCGGCAGGCTTGTTATGCACGGAGAAGAACAACGTCGTGCTCATTTCTTCGGAAGGTGAGCACATCAGCACTATTCCGTCGCCGCATCGACCGTCCCAGTCGGTCTGCGCGGCTCCGGAGCGGGGGACGTTCTTTGTCAAAGGAGTCACCCAGAACGACATCGCGGAACTCGACTACGACGGACAGGTCGTGGCACTGCACCGGACTCCGGAACAGTTCCGGACCTACGGTATGGCCTGGCATCCGGCCGACCCGGACGGCTATCCGCTTTACATCTTTCGCGACAACGGCAACATCGAAATGGAATTCGGCACCCGCATGCAGATCATGAAGATGAATCCCGACAACAACGACGTGCGTCTGGTGCGGAACCTGGTCGTCGAAGCCGGCGATGTCGTCCAGGACTGCGCCATCACCAAGCGTTGGGATCATCTGAAGTGGGTCTTTGTCGCGCTTATCAATCGGCCGGGTGGAGACCACTTGATCGGCTTTGAGATTGGTCCGAACCTGACCTGGATTTCCTACGATCCAAAGATCGGCACCGTGGAACCGGATGCCAGTCAGGCGTTCAACTTCCGCTTCAGCCCGGAAGATATGCCCGAAGGCCGCTACTTTATTGTGATGGAGATGCATCACAACGCCTTCGGCGACCGGCAGGATATCCCGGTCAACTTCATCGTCGGCTGGGACGAAGCACCTGCTTCGGAGATAGGCGGGACGCTTCCTACGGAGTTTGCCATCGAAGCGGTCTATCCCAACCCCTTCAACCCGGCGGCGACAATCCGGATAGCCTTGCCGGTGGCGGCGCCGGTCGAAGTGCGCCTTTTCGACGCACAGGGACGACTCATCCGGGAACTCGATCTGGGGAGAATGGACGCCGGACGGCATTCATTAACGCTCGAAGGTGCCGATCTGCCGAGCGGTATCTATCTAACCCGGGTGCAAGCCGGGAAGCAGGTTGCCATCCGCAAGGCGGCGCTCGTTCGGTAATGGAAGCGCCAAGTAATGTCTATAGATATGGCGTCGGATAGGCATCCGGCGCCATATCTATAGGTGTGAGAGCGACGAGACAAGATGATGTAACACCCATCAATAATAGACAATAGAATGCAGGACCGCCTCGGTTTCCCTTGACCTGGAGCCGGACAAATCTTATACTTATATGTTTATGCCTCTCTCGAATCTGACCCGCCTCCGCGCGCTTGCGGCAGCGCTTGTGATGTCGTTGACGTCGGTTATCGCCCCGGTGCATGGAGCGGACGTTATAGGTCGCTATGGCGGCGACTTCATGGGCGGCGCCGGAGCGCGACGGCTGGCGCTGGGTGGTGCCGGAGCAGCGCTGGGGGGAGACCTTTGGTCTCTGTTTTGGAATCCCTCCGGGCTTGCCGAGGTCCAGCGCACCGAAGCCGCGTTGATGCATAGCGAGCGTTTCACCGGTGTCGTTGACTACGACGTCCTGGGATTTGCCGTGCCGCGTCCCGACGCGACGGTCGAGGCGCTCGGCGCCCTTAGGCTCGGCGTGAATGGCATCCCCTTCACGCGGCTTGAGCGCCCAAACGACCCGCTGACCGGTGGCAACCGCGTCGAGATCGACCGCGTCGTCTCCGACGGCGAATATGCCTTCTATGTCGCGCGTGCCGGCAGGTCGGTTGCCGACCTTCCGCTCGCCGGCCGGCTCGATTATCGCTGGGGCTTGGCGCCAAAACTACTCTTCAAGCATATAGGTAACTACCGCGCCTATGGATTAGGCCTTGACCTCGGCGTAGGGAAGTCGTTCGTAGGAACTGTGCCGGTCGAAGCCGGTATAGGGGTGCGAGACCTGTTAGGGAGCATCCTGGCGTGGGAGCAGACCGGTCGCAAAGAGGTGATCCCCTCGACGCTACGGGCGGGGATCGCGGCGAGGCTCGACCTGCCACCGCTGGAAGCCGTCCTGACGCCGCTTGCCGACGTCGTTTACCGTTTCGATCTGGCGGGAGGATCGGATGCGGCATCGCTGCACTACGGTGCGGAGTATCTGGTGCGGGATATCGTCGCACTGCGGGTGGGAAGCGACGACGGCCGTCTGACACTGGGCGGCGGACTAGCGCTGTCGGCGGTGGCTATCGACTACGGCTTCATCGGGCACGACGACCTGGGGGACTCGCATCGCATTTCCCTGACCGCGCGATGGGGGAGGTAATGTATTGAAGTGGACGAGAAGGGAGGTCTGGCATAAAAGGGAGACGGACTTCGACTAACATACTGGAGCGCACTTGCCGCGAAGTATGACCGGTTACGGCGTCGGCCGTGCGGACGAGGGTGGACTGATCGTTTCTGCCGAGGTTCGGAGCGTTAACAACCGCTTTCTCGATCTGGCGCTTAAACTGCCGCGCGGCCTTTATCCCTTCGAAGGCGAAATCCGCGATCTGGTGCGCCAGCGCCTCGAACGGGGCCGGGTCAGCTTGGGGGTCAATGAAGAATGGAGCGGCGAGGGCAGCGGTGAACTGGCTGTCGACCGCAACCGGGTGGCGCTTTTCGCCAAACTGCTCCGCGAGACCGCCGAAGTAGCCGGGATCAACGGCGAGGTTCGACTCGCCGATTTATTCGCCGCCGGCGACTTCTTTATCGCCGGAGATGTCGAAGACTACCGTCATCGCCTTTGGGAGACGGCCCGGCGGGCCATCGTCGAAGCCCTTGATGAACTTACTGCCGCCGGCAGGAGGGAGGCCGATCATCTCGCGCGGGATCTGCGGGAACGACTCTCTCTGATTCGGGACGATCTTGCCGCCGTCGAACGGTTCGCGGCCGGGCAAGCCGGTCAGTATCGCGCCCGCCTCGAAGCTCGGTTGGGAGAGTTGCTCGACGACGCACGCTTCGACCGTAGCCGGCTCGAAACCGAAGTCGCGCTTGCCGCCGACCGCCTTGATATCAGCGAAGAGACCGTCCGTCTCGCAAGCCATGTCGCCGCTTTCGAAGCGACCCTCGGCCAGTCTAACGGCATTGGGAAACGACTCAATTTCCTGTTGCAGGAGATGGGGCGCGAGGTCAATACCATTGGGTCCAAAGCCTGGCTGTTGGAAATATCGCAGGCCGGGGTCCGAATGAAAGAGACGCTCGAACAAATGCGGGAACAGGTGCAGAATCTTGAGTGAACCGCGGCGAGGCTGCCTGGTCGTTCTTTCAGCTCCTTCAGGCGGCGGCAAATCGACTGTTATCAAGGAGATCGTCCGCCGCCGGCCCGACTTTACCTACAGCGTCTCCGCGACCACACGGCCCCGCCGGCAGTATGAAACCGACGGCGTTCATTATCACTTTTTGAGTCGGGAGGAGTTTGAGACCGGTATCCACGAAGGCCGTTTCCTTGAATGGGAGGAAGTTCACGGCGACCTTTACGGCACCGACCGGCATCCGATAGACTCGGCCGTAAGCGAAGGTCGGAACGTCTTGCTCGACATCGACGTCAACGGCGGGGAGCGCGTAGCAGCGGCATTCCCGGAAACGATCCTGATCTTTCTCTATCCGCCGTCGCTGGACGAACTGCGCCGCCGGCTAAGGGCTCGCGGCGCAGACGACGAATCTGCCATCGAACGCCGACTGGCTCGCTATCCGATGGAAAAGGAAAAGGGCGACCGCTACCCCCACCGGATAGTCAACGAAGATATCGAAGTGACGATCGAGGCAATAATGAGTATTATCGAATCTTATCGAGACAAGGGAGAACAATAACGAATGGCTCGCAAACGAGTCGATCTGGAAGAAGTGCTGGCTCCGGAAGCGGATATTGCCGCACCTGTCGAGACGGCGGTCCCGGAACCGGAGACTACAACATTAGCATCGTCAGAATACGAGGAGTCTGCCCGCATCATCGGTGCGACCGAACCGGGTAGTGCCGAAGACCATCAGGAAGCAACTGAAGGAACCGAACTTGATGAAGCCGAAGCCCCCCGCAAGCGGACACGCGTCCGGAAGGCAAAAGCGGCCGAAGAGTTGATGCCGCTTGAGCCGCCGCCGCCCGATCCGTCTCAGCATCGTCGTCCGGACTTCACGGGCAGCAAACTGAACTGGCTCGTCCATGACTTCAACGGCGTCACCGATAGCGTCTATGAGGCGGTGATGGTCGCCGCTCAGCGCGCCCGGCAGATCGGTCGCAAGCAGAAGCGGGAGATCGACCTTTACAACCAGTCGGTTGTCATTACCGAGGAGAATCTCAACGAAGAGACCAATCCCGAGCGCGGCATCGACCGGTTCAGCCATATCAAGCCGACCGTTCAAGCGCTTGATGAATTGCGCCGCCGGATGTTCGACTACCATTACCCCGATCGATCATAACCGCTACCTTCCGGAAGGTCCCGTATGACGGAGGATGAAGGTCTTCCCCTATCCGGCCGGAAGGTTCTCCTTGCCGTAACCGGGGGTATTGCCGCATACAAATCCTGCTACCTGACTCGTGAGATTGTCCGGGCCGGCGGTCAGGTGCAGGTTCTTATGAGCGCTGCTGCAACGCAGTTCGTCGGGCCGCTCACCTTTGCGACTTTGAGCGGGCGTCCGGTGCTCGACCGGATGTTTCCCGATCCTCCACCGGCCGATCCCATCCACCTTGTCGCGGGGCATTTTGGCGACCTCCTGGTCATCGCACCTGCGACGGCCGATTTCCTTGCCAAAGCGGCGCATGGCTTCGCCGACGATCTGCCGTCGTCGGCGCTGCTGGCATTCACCGGGCCGGTACTCCTGGCGCCGGCGATGAATCCGGCGATGTGGCAAAGCCCGGCAGTCATAGAGAATGTCGCCCGGCTGCGCGACCGGGGACTTCACTTCATCGGCCCCGAACGTGGCGATATGGGCGGCGTTCACGAAGAGCCGGGCGTTGGCCGGATGAGCGAGCCCGAGGCGATCCTGGCGCGCTGCGAAGAACTGCTCGCCGACCGCACCCGCTGGGCCGGCCGCAGGGTCGTTGTTACAACCGGCCCGACCCGTGAGTCACTCGACCCGGTGAGGTTTATCAGCAACCGTTCGAGCGGCCGCATGGGCGATGCCATCGCCCGCGAAGCCGTCTTGCGAGGAGCCGAGGTCTTCTTAATTCGGGGCCGGGGGGCGGAAGGTATGGCTCCACCGGGAGTCGATGTCGTTCCGGTCGAGAGCGCGTCCGAAATGGCCGATGCGGTGAAGATAATCTTCGAGGACGCCGACCTCCTGATTATGGCTGCCGCGGTTGCCGACTGGAGACCGCGAAAGGTGGCCGAAACGAAACTAAAGAAGCGCGACGGAGCGCCGGCTCTCGAATGGGAAGAGACCGAGGATATTCTCTCCTGGGCGGGTCGGAATCGCTCCCGTCAGGCGGTCGTAGGCTTCGCGCTCGAAACGACCGGACACCTTGCCGAAGCGAGTGCGAAATTGAAAGCCAAAGGCGTCGATCTGATCGCTCTCAACGATCCTACCCGCGGCGACTCCCGGTTTGGAGGCGATACGATCCGGCTCACTCTGGTCGGTCGGGAAGGCGATCCGGTCGAACTGCCGGTCCTTGACAAACGCGCTGCCGCACGTCGTCTGCTCGAAGCCGCCGGACGCTACCTACCGCACCTATGAACCCTCCTGAAACCGCCGCGATGCGCTACCTCAGGCAACTCGCCGAGTCCGAACCAGTCGTCTTTTTGGAGCGGAACGTCGTCAAGATCGCCCTGCCTCGCAGTGGGGAGACATCAACGGGGCGCGCCAGGTTGCTCGGCGAGGTTCGGGCTGAGGCGTCGGTCTGCCGCAAGTGCAACCTCTGCGAGGGACGCCAAACGGTCGTTTTCGGCGTCGGCAATCCCGAAGCGATGCTGATGTTTATTGGTGAAGGACCGGGCGCCGATGAAGACCGGCAGGGTGAGCCGTTTGTCGGCCGGGCTGGACAGTTGCTCAACAAGATCATCGCGGCGATGAAGATGCGGCGAGAGGAGGTTTATATCGCCAACATTGTCAAGTGTCGCCCACCCGATAATCGCGAACCTGCGCCCGAAGAAGCGGTTGCTTGTCTGCCCTACCTGCGCCGCCAGATCGAGATCATCGACCCGGTCGTTCTCGTCGCACTGGGCAAGACGGCTGCCGTCTATTTGCTCGGACTCAACCCTGCGACTCCCGTCAGCGCCCTAAGAGGTCGTATCCAGAGCTACCTGGGTAAGCCGCTCATTGTTACCTTCCATCCCGCCTACCTGCTGCGCAATCCCTCTGCCAAGGCCGAGGCTTGGGCCGATATGCAGAAGGCGCTCAAATTGCTCTCGGGGGAGTTGACCTTTGATGCCGGGAGCACAACCGGAGATCTGGTCTGATGGCTGCTCGTGAACTGCCAGCGAAGCGCCAAGCCCGGACGAAGCCCCGTCCGATAACGCTTCCGGGGGGGCGCATCCCGCCCCACAGCCTTGAGATGGAGCGCGCCGCCCTCTGCTCGGCTTTGATCGACCCCAACGGAATGTCGAAGGTCGATGACATCCTCGAACCAGCCAGTTTCTACGACCGGCGGCACCAAATCATCTTCGAAGCGATGAAGCGGCTCGGCCACCGCAGTCTGCCCATCGACATCCTGACCGTCAGCGAAGACCTCCGCACCGCCGGTCAACTCGAAGACGCCGGCGGCGATACCTATCTGGCCGAACTCTCGATGGAGACCGCCACCTCGGCCCATGCGGCGACCTACGCCCGGGTCATTCAGGATCACTTCGCACTGCGGGAGTTGATCTACCACGCCGCCCGGATCACGGAGGAGGCCTACGAGTCTCCCAAGGCCGAAGAACTGCTCGACCGGGCCATGGCCGCCATCTTTGAGATCACCTCGAGCCGGAAGACGGGCGGATTCCAACAGATGGAAAAGGTCGCCCACGCCGCGCTCGACTACATCGACCGCCTCTACCAGCGGCAAGATACGCAACTGACCGGCATCGGGACCGGCTTCACCAAACTGGACGATCTTACCGGCGGCTTTCAGAACGGCGAACTGATCATCGTCGCGGCGCGGCCGTCGATGGGGAAGACCGCCCTTGGCCTCGATATGGCTCGCAATGCCGCGCTGCGCTTCGGCAAAGGCGTCGGCTTCTTCTCGCTCGAAATGGCTTCGATTGCTATATGCCTCCGGATGCTCTCGGCCGCTTCGTCCATCGAACATAATCGCATTCGCAACGCCCGGGGCTTGAATCAAACTGAGTTTGCCCGCGTCGCCGACGCCGCCGGTAAGTTGTCCGAGATGAACTTCCACATCGACGACACCGGCAATCTCAACATCACTGAACTCCGGGCCCGGGCGCGGCGCCTGAAGCAGCAGCACAACATCGACATCATCTTCATTGACTACCTGCAGTTGATGCAGCCGCCCAAAGCCGACAACCGCGAGCAGGAGGTGGCGCAGATTTCCCGCGCGCTAAAGGGCCTGGCGCGGGAACTCGACATCCCGGTGGTGGCGATGTCGCAACTCTCGCGCGCCGTCGAGCATCGCGGCGGCGAGAAGATTCCCCAACTGGCCGACCTGCGCGACTCCGGAGCCATCGAACAGGACGCCGACGTGGTGATGTTCATTCACCGCGAGAGTTACTACATGACCAAGGACGAAATCGCCCGCAAGGCGGACAAGGAGGGCAAGTCGGAGGAGGAGATCCGCAACGCCGCCGGCATCATCCTGCGCAAACAGCGCAACGGCCCTACCGGGGAAGTCGATCTGATCTTTAATAACCAATACACCCGGTTCGACAATAAGATTGACCCTGCTCAGGTGCCCGACTACGTGCCTGCGCCGGCAAGCCGGGCGGTTCGTGAAGAAGAGGCACCATTTTAAATTGCCACTACGAGCCTTACAATCATGCCTTTATTAGTGTTGCTCTCTCGATAAGGGGATGATTCGCGCGGGGTCAGATCCGATACGACCTACCTCCAACGTCTATGGACTGTTGAATTCTGAAACGCACAAGCGTCGGTTTGCCGCCGAGAAGAGTGCGCTGCTTGCCGGGCTGAAAGCCTATCACCGGCGAATGAATAGCGACCTCGTTGCGCGCGCGTTCGATTTTGCAGTTCAGGCTCATCAGGATCAAAAGCGGCAATCGGGCGAGCCCTATTTCGTGCATCCTCTTGTGGTCGCTAATATCCTGGTGGAACTGCGCGCCGACTATATAGCCGTCGCTGCGGGTCTGTTGCACGACGTCGTCGAAGATTCGAGTATTGCGCTCGACGACCTGCGCGAAGAGTTCGGACCTCAGGTTGCGCTCCTTGTGGACGGCGTAACCAAAATCGGCGAACTGAGATTTCAGACCTGGGAGGAGCAGCAAGCCGAATCGATCCGCAAGATGCTTCTGTCGATGCTGAAGGACCTGCGGGTGATTCTAATTAAGTTCGCCGACCGGCTGCACAACATGCGGACCATCGACTCGCTCCCGCCGCTGCCGCAAAAGCGGATCGCGCTCGAGACGCGCGACATCTATGCACCGCTCGCCTCGCGGCTCGGCGTAGCTCGCATCGCCCGCGAAATGGAAGACCTCGCGCTAAGGGTGCTGGACCGGGCTGAATACGACTCGATACTGTCGCGCATCGCCGGATCGGAAGAAGAGCGGGCAACGATTATCGAGGAGTTCATCCGCCCGATCCGGCGGGAACTGGAACGGATTGGCATTACCGCCGAGATCGACGGCCGGATCAAGTCGGTGGCCAGTATCTACGATAAGATTCGCAAGCAGGGAAAACGGTTCGACGAAATCCTCGACCTCCTTGCGATCCGGGTGATTGTGGGTGAGAAGGAGGAGTGCTATCGCGCACTCGGAGTGCTCCACGACCTCTTCACGCCTGTTACCGAGCACTTCACGGACTACATCGCCTTGCCGAAGTCGAATCTTTACCAGTCGCTGCACACCAAAGTGCGGGACGGCAAGGGACGAATCGTCGAAGTGCAGATTAGAACTGCGGAGATGCACGCCATCGCCGAAAATGGCATCGCTGCGCACTGGAAGTATAAAGCCGGTGAGACAAAACCGGACGAACTCGACGCCCAGTTCACCTGGATTCGGTCGCTGATGGATATGCAGCAGGAGGCGACTGCGACTGGCGACTTTATGGAGTCGCTCAAGGTCGATCTCTTCCAGGATGAGATATTCGTCTTCACTCCCAAGGGGAAGTTGATTCAGTTGCCGCGGGGCGCCACCCCGGTCGATTTCGCGTTCGCAATTCACAGCAGCATCGGACTGCAAACCATCGGCGCCAAGGTGGGGGGGCGCGTTGTGCCGCTCTATAGCGAACTCGAGTCGGGCGATATCATCGAGATCCTCACCTCGCCGGGACAGCGACCGAATGCCGAGTGGTTGAAATTTGTCCGGACGGCGCGCGCCCGGAACCGGATCAAGCGGTGGTTTCGCGAGACGCGCTACGACGAATCCAAACGGCTGGGCGAGGAATTGATCGCGGCCGAACTGGAACGCTTCAAACTCAAGTCCGAGCGAAACGAAATCGCCGACATTGCAATCTCATTCGGCTTCAAGGAGTTGTCCGACTTCTATGCGCAGGTCGGCTCGGGGGTGATTACGCTTGGCCAGGTGATGCGCAAACTGGTGCCCCGGGTCGCTACGGATAAGGAAGGTCTTATTAGCCGTATCGTCCACCGTGCACCTGGCGATTCGCGGGTTCGAGTCCGGTCGCTGGACAATCTGACCTTGCGCCTTGCCGATTGTTGCAGTCCGTTGCCCGGCGATCCGATCATCGGCTTTCAGATACCGGGCGAAGGGGTTCGCATCCATCGCACGGATTGCAGCCGCATCACCGAACTGCTCGAGGACGAGCGCAAAGTCGTCACGGTGTCGTGGGACGTCGAGCCGGACGACCGGTTCACAGCGCGGATTCAAATCGTTGCCGACGACCGTCCCAACCTCCTTAGAGATGTCACCCTTGTGATGGCAGTCCTGAAAGTGAACATCACGCGAGTCGAGTTCCATATGGAAGACAAACTGGCGATCGGCACGCTCGAGATCGACGTCCGCAATCTGCCTCATCTGACGCGCCTCCTTGGACGACTGCACCGGGTGCGCGGCATCCTGCGGGTCGAACGGCTCGAGACCAAGCCGGTGCTTGATGGGTCTGCGGTGGCATAATGACACCGGATGGTCCTATAATGGGCGTTGACTACGGCCTTAAGCGCACCGGCCTGGCGGTTACCGATCCGGATCGCAGAGTAGCGGTCGGTGCCGGTGTATTGAACGGCTTGAAACGCCGGGAGTTGATGCGAACAGTGATGAGAAAGGCACGGGAACGCGGTGCAAGGACGGTGGTCATCGGCTTGCCTGATGATGGCTGGCGGGACAACGGTCTGGTGCGATCCGGGGCGCTACGACTCGGCGCTGCGCTCCGCGGACATGGCTTTGAAGTGATCTTCCATTCCGAGAGTCATACCACCTCCTCAGTGCTGCGCGATCATAAGATACCCGGCACCCGTCTTCCCCGCCAGCGCGGCTGGCTTGACGAAGGCGCGGCGATCCTCATCGTCAACGACTATCTCGCCAGCCTCCAACTGCAAGGTGGCGCTGCATCAAATTTGACATCACACATTCCCCAAGTCTCCCCCCAACAGTCTCCGGAGATACCGTGAACCGGAAAAACGACACCTCATCGGCTGAACCGTCGGCTCAGTCCAAGGTCATCAAGCAACTGCGCATCGGTGTCATCGGTGCGGGCGGCATTTCGCAAATGGCGCATATACCGAACCTGCTGAGCGAAGCCGGGATCGATCTGGTCGCGCTTTGCGACAGCGACCCGCGCCGCGCAGCCATGGTTGCCGAGAAGTTTGCCATACCGGTCTGGTTCGATCAGCCCGACGCGTTGTTCGAACATACCCACCTCGATGCGGTGGTAATCGCGACGCCGACCATAACCCACCCGGTGCTATGCCGGCTGGCGCTCGAGAGCGGCGTCGATGTGCTGCTCGAAAAGCCCTTTGCCCGCACCGTTGAGGAGGGTCGCACCATAGTTGAGTCGGTCGAGCGGACCGGACGGCTGCTAATGGTAGCGATGAACCACCGCTTCCGGCCCGATACTGTCCAATTGCGGAGGGTTGTCAAGCGGGGTGAGTTGGGGGCGATCACAATGGTGCGTGCCGGCTGGCTTAAGCGGCTCGGTGTCTGGGGGCGGCCCTACTGGTTCACCGATCCCAGAATGGCAGGCGGAGGAGTGATGTTCGACCTCGGCCTGCAGATGATCGACCTTGCGCTTTTCCTGCTCGACTTTCCCCACGCCACTGCCATAGCAGGAGGCTCGTCGAGCCAGACCCTCGAACTTGCCGTCGAGGATTCCGCCTCAGCCTATATC
The DNA here is from genome assembly GCA_016867835.1 of Calditrichota bacterium. Taxonomy (NCBI): domain Bacteria; kingdom Pseudomonadati; phylum Calditrichota; species Calditrichota bacterium. The sequence goes on from VGIQ01000028.1 coordinate 18,294, forward strand.
CGCATTGGCGATGATGTCCCCTTCCTGCTCGAAGTCTCCTGGGCTAACTGCGACGATCACGATAAAGCCTATCTCTGGCTCTCCGGGACGCACGGTGCAGCTGCGCTGAGTCCGCTGCGCATCATCCGCCGTCAAATCGATCAGACGATGAAGACCAACCTGCCTTCATTCGGCGATGAAGTGAAACTCTATCGCAACTCGTTCAAAGCCGAACTGGCGCACTTCCTAAGTTGCGTCCGGACGCGGCAGCAACCGCTTTCGACAGCCGCCGAAGCGTTTGAGGTTCTCGAAGTGATTTCCCGCTGGCAGCAAGTTGCCGGGCTGTGAAAGGATAGAGAATAAAGGATAAAGGATGAAGCCGGAAAGATGATCGAGAGAAGAGGGTGAAACCGTTGTTGCTGGGGGCCGGGAGCGGCGTCCTGTTGGCATTGGGACTGCCGCCGCTCGACCTGTCGATTCTGGCGTGGATCGGGCTGGTGCCGCTATTGTTGGCTTTGAAGGAGTCCCCCGGCGAAGCCTTTCGGAGCGGGTTCGTTGCAGGATTTGCTTTCAACGGGGGGGCACTCTACTGGTTAGCACTTAACAGCGGGACGCATTGGGGCGCGGCATCGGCGTCGATGCTGGCAACGGTTTCGATTTTGGCAACGGCGTGGGGATTTGCATCGCGCGTCCACGTCTGGCTGACCGAAAGGTGGGGCGGTTGGGCTTTGGTCGTTCTTCCGTTCGCCTGGACGACCTGGGAAGGTTGGCTCGGGCACTTGGGCGAGATAGCCTTCCCCTGGCCATTTCTGGCGCTGACCCAGAACGGCTTCGATGCCATTCTTCAAGTGATGGAGTTCACCGGCTCCGCAGGGGTTACGTTCTGGGTCGCGGCGGTAAACGGGGCGATCTTCGCGGTCTGGCAGGAGGCACGTCTCGCGGTTCGCCGGCTTGGATTTGGGCTGTTGGTAATGTTAGCCTTGATCCCGGTAGCGGCGCAGTGGCATGCCTACAACCATTACCGCTCCGGCCTGCCGCTCGTCCGGGTCGCCGTCATTCAAGGCAACATAGCGCCCGACGACAAGTGGAGGCTGGGCGGCGATCACAGCCTCGCGATCTATGACTCGCTGACGACGATTGCCACTTTGAAAGGAGTCGATCTGGCCCTCTGGCCCGAGACGGCGGTGCCGGACAATCTCCTTTATCAGAGTTACGCTTCCGAAAAAGTTCTTGCCATAGCCGACCGAACCGGTGCAGCGATCGTCACCGGCGCTTCGGATTATGTGCGGGATGCCGGTCGGGCAAAGCCGCTTAACGCCTCGTTTCTGGTTCTGCCGCAGCAAGGTATCATCGAGCGCGGTGCCAAGAAACAACTGGTGCCTATGGGGGAGCGGGTGCCGTTTCAGTGGATCGTCCCGGCGCTGGGCGACCTGAATCTCGGTCAGGCAGAGTTCCTTCCGGCGCCGCGACCGACTCTCTTCAGCGCACCGGTAGGACATAGTGTGGTCCGCTTCCCGACCTTGGTCTGCTTCGAGTCGGCATTCCCGGGCATGACCGCAGACTTCGTCCGGCGGGGAGCGAACTTCCTCACGACGATCTCCAACGACGCCTGGTATGGCCGGTCGTCCGAGCCGGCGCAGATTTCGGTTCTAAGCCGGTTTCGCGCCATAGAAACGCGACGGGCAATGGCGCGGGCTTCAAACTGCGGCTACTCATTTCTCTGCGACCAATTGGGCCGCGTCATCGCTGAAACGGAACTCTACCGCACCGAATGGCGGGTCGCGGCACTGCCGCTCTGCGATGATATAACCTTCTATGTCCGCCACGGCGAGGTGTGGCTAAAGATATCGGCGCTGATCTATGGGCTCTTCATGATCGGTGCCGGAATCAGGACTTGGCGTAGAAAAGTGTCAGTCATTGTAACGACCTTGTTTCTTGTGTCCGGCACATCGGTCAGGGGCGCTGAAGTCGAGTCCATCGTTTGCAAGTCTCCGGAACAGAAGGTAGGTCGGATTACCTTGATGTCGGACCTACGCAGCATACCTTATGAATCAGGCTCAGGTGCGGGTTCGGTGTCAGGACATAGCGATGCGCAGCAGCGAACCTTTGCCCTTCAAAGGCTGGCAACCGCCGATTCTGACACTACCGCCCGGAGACAACCCGACGGGCTTGGCAATTTGTCCCTTCGGCGATCACTCATTATCACACTATCCACCGGTTTAGTCATTTGGTCACTATACACCTTTCGCGGTCGTTGAAGTTGAGATTCACCTTACCCGGATTGGGCTTACTGATGCTCATAGCAGGTTGTGCCTCACCACCTGACTACAGTCTGATGGAGCCGGAACCGGCGTTCAGGCACCTGCAGCGTCAGATGGAAAGGGAGAATTATCAAGCCGCAGTCGATGGTTTGCAGTTCTTCACCCTGACCTATTCGGGTTCGTCGCTGGTGGATTCGGCGCAGTTTCTACTCGGCGAAGCGCACTATGGGTTGAAGGAGTTCATCCTGGCCGGGGATTCTTTTGCCGAGGTCTATCGCCGATATCCGCGCAGTCCGCTGGCGCCGGAGGCGATGTTTCGCGAGGGGGAGTGCTATTACCGACTTTCGCCACGCTTTGATCTCGATCAGGAGATGACCGGTCGAGCGATGGAGGCATTGCAGTCGTTCATCGACTACTACCCCGATCGGCGGGATCTCGTCCGCCAGGCGCAAGAGATGATCGATGCCTGCCGGATCAAACTGGCACAGAAGGAACACATGGCCGGGATAGGGTATCTGAAGACGCGCGACTATGTTGCAGCGGCGCTCTACTTTAGAGGTGTCGTCGAGCGTTATTACGATACCGACTGGGCTGCCGAGAGCGCTTTCCGGCTGGGCGAAGCGCTTGTCGCCGACGGCAAATCGGACGATGGTGCTGAAGCCTACCGGCAGTTCATCGTCAAATACCCGGATCACCAAATGGTCGCAAAGGCGCGGGAAGCGCTTGCGCGGATAAAGGATTCGGAAAGGTAGGTGGTGGCGGGCAGCGGACCGAGGTTGATCGGGCTTTTCGGCGGCAGTTTCGACCCGCCTCACATGGGGCATCGTCTGCCGGTTCGGGTTGCAGCCGAGGAACTGGGACTCGAGAAGGTGATCGTAATGCCGGCCGCAGCACCTCCGCATAAGTCCGCAGGGCCTTGGGCTCCACCCGAAGCACGCCTCCGGATGACCGCGGCCGCGTTCGCCGACGATCCGCTCTTCGAAACCGCCTCGGACGAGATCGAAAGGGGGGGAATCTCCTACACCGTTCTTAGCCTCGAACGACTGGCCCTTCAATATCCTTCACCGGACTTTGAACGCTTCCTTTTGATCGGAGCCGACCTGGCCGGTCAGTTCGATACCTGGCGCGATCCGGAGCGCATTTTCGAACTGGCAAGGGTTGTCGTGATGGTGCGAAGAGGCTCACGCGACAATGTCGTAGTCGGACCTTACCGGGAGCGTATGAGATTTGTTGCCACACCGCAGATCGATGTTTCGTCATCCGGGATTCGCAGCCGGGTGAATGCCGGATTGCCCATTGTGCCGTGGGTTGCCTCGGCCGTAGCCGATATTATCGAGCGCGAGGGTCTATATCGTTGACAACGGAGGCATTGGATTGCGGGAGCGCCTTGACTTGCCGGCCGGCAGTTGCTATCTTGATTGGACAGGTTATTCTGCCAGATAGAACGCCATAGCCGCTACTATTGCCAATACGCCACCCAAGGGAAGGGGACTGACCGCACAATTCTGGGATCTGCTGCATTCGATGAAGTTTGCGGTTTGGATTCTGGTAATAACGGCGGGACTGGCGCTATTTTCGCTTCTATTGGGGGAGTTTCTCCCGCCCGATGCATCGGACAATGTGCTGGTGCAAGGCTTTGGACTGTCGGATCCGTTCCGGTCGTGGTGGTTCCGGCTATCGCTGGGGCTGTTGGCGCTTAGTCTGATGGTCTGTGTAATCGAGCGGACGCCGGTGCAATTTCGGCTGGCGTTTCGTCGTTCTCTGCGCACCGACCCGGCACAGTTCCTGGGGGCTCCGAATCGCTACCTGGGGAACGTTGGCAAGGGCTTCGATCCGGCCGCGCTGTTTAGACAAATGAATCTCTCGATTGCCGCCGGGGATGGGAAGGGCTACCGGGCCTGGGTCGGATCGGCAGGTGGCTTGTCGCGACTGGGGCCGCTCTTGTCGCACATCGGAATGCTGCTCCTTATCCTGGGGGGACTGGCGGGCAGTATGACCGGCTATTCGACCCGTGTGATGGGCCGGGCCGGCGACGTGGTGGCAATGCCGGAATGGGGCTTTGCGGTGCGGGTGGATACCTTCTTCATAGACTACTACCCGGTCGGTCTCAATTTATGGGTCGAAGCGGCTGACCGGCGGCGAGGGAAGGTAACCGCACTTAAGAGCGATTCGGCCTATGTCGAGTTCTCGGTCATGCCGGGTCGTCAGTCAGCGTTATGGCTTGACAGAGGAAGCCTCCGGACCGACTTTGCGATCTTCGATGGCGGGCGGCAAATGCCCTATCAGGGCAACATTCGCTCCTATGTGAGCGATGTGACGGTGCTCGACGGCGAACGCGAGTTGGCCCGTCGCCGCGTCGAAGTCAACAGCCCGCTTCGGCATCGCAGTTACCGCTTCTATCAGAGCAGTTTCGATGTCGGTGCGCCGCGCACGACGGTGGACTCGGTGATGGTGATCTGCCGTGACGCAGAGATCGGCGAAGTCGTGGTTCCGCTGAAGATCGGCGGGGGGCGAGTCAATCTTCCGGGAAGCAGTTATCAGGTTGAGGCTGAGCGCTTCCTGTCCGACTTCCGGCTCGACGACAAGATGCAGCCCTTCAGCGCATCGACCGAACTTCGCAATCCGGCGGTGCGGGTGCGGCTCTATCGGGGGGATGCCGATCTCGGCGCCGGTTGGGCGTTCCGGGGGATGATCGGATCTATGGGTGGTGCGGCATTGCCGGTCGAATTCGGCTTGAAAAAGGTCGTCGGTTTGCGCAGCATTCCGGGGGGATACACGACGATATTCGACGTCCATCGCGACGGCGGGAGGCCGCTGGTCTGGGCCGGATTCTTCATCGTTACCATCGGTCTGATCCTGACCTATTCGATGCACCACCGGCAGGTTTGGATACTCGAGTGGACGAAGCCCGACGGCGGTCTGGAATTGCACATTGCCGGGCAGGGGCATCGCGAGGAGGCTCACTTTGAGCGCTGGATTGGGGGAATGATAGAACCGATCGGGCTCAAGCGGCAGCAGTTTTAGCAACAGGTGAGCGCGAGCCGGATGCTTTCGGCGAGGCGCTTTCAAGATATTCAATCACCGCGTGGCGCGCTGACCGAAAGGTGGCTGCGACCACACTACAAGAATTAGCAGGAGAACCTGATGAAGATTCGTTTCCAACCACTTCCGGCGGGGGTGGCGCTGATGCTGGCGGGGCTTTGTTCCTTTGCCTTAGCGGAAGTGCCGGCGATGCTCTCAGCACCCGAGATCACGATCGACCCGGTTGGTCAGGTCATCTCGCCCGATTTCATCGATCGGGATGAACCGGGCGGACCGCGTCGCGACCCCCTTGGTGACACCTGGATCTTCTATGATGACGGAAGTCCCCAGTCTCTCTGGCCGGTGTCGAATCTCTGGACGCGTGTCGATTTCACTCCCAACGCCCGCTTTCGTCTGCAGGGCGTGCGGGTGATGCCGCTCAATCAATTTGGCGACGACAATCCCTGCAACGTCTATGTCTATCGGCTGGACCAGCAGAACTTTGGATTGGGCGAGCGGGTCTATACCGGTCGCATCAATCAACTTCCGGTCTTCAACTTCAACGATATTGCCTCGAACTGGCAAACACTGGTATTCAATGAGAATCAATACGTGACCTTCAACGAAGGCGAACGTTTTGCCATCATGTATGGTGTGGCGCCGGGCGGCAACTATCAGGGCGCTCAGCAGGGCGACGGCTGGTGGGATCTGATGGACGGCGCTGGTGTGAACCGCAGTTATCGGGCTCAGGTAGCCAACTTGCAAGCCGCCCCTCCGACCCCGCTCAACTCCTGGACTCTCAACAGCGGCGGCGACTTTCTGATTCGTGCCAACGGCAACTACCTCGCCGCCTTTATGGATGCCGGGGTGATCGACGTCTTCAGCGGCGAACCGGGTCGGCTCCAGACCGGCAAGTATGCGACCTATCAGGGCACCGAGCAGATCTTCAAGGCTGAGATAGTCAATTACGGTTCAGATGTCGATGCCTATCTGGTGCGCTTCCAGGTGCTCGATGCGGATGGGCGGACAGTCTTCGACTCCACCAATGTCGAGCAGGATCTCTCCGGCGGCGATACGGTCATCGTTACCTGCGCTGGAGCCTGGGAATCGGGCGCGCCGGGACGCTACACTGTAGCCGTCGAGGTGCAGGTGCCGAACGACTCGAACGTCGATAACAACTTTGAATACCTCGACCAGATTGTGATCGATCCGGTGCGCAATGCCGACGACTGGATCAGTTATACCGATGGCGAATTGGAAGGTGCCACCAACTGGTCGGAGGGCAGCGGCTGGGCGGCGGTCTATTATCATCCCGGCGATGAGCGGACGCTCAAGATCACCCATTGCCGGGTCGGAGTGTCCCCCTCAGCGGCGCAGGAATATTCGATTCCGATGCGAATCTACATCCTCGACACCGAGCGTCTGCGTTATACCCAGGTTTGGAGCTATGAAGCCCGGACCAACGGGGCGCGGGAAGTGCAGTATGTTGAGTTTGAGATACCGGCGGACTCGGCGACTTCGTTCCAGCGGGGTCAGGCGGCTATCGTCGCTTACCTTTACCGGAACGGCTGCGCCATCCAGATGGACAACACCCCTCCGATTGCCGGCACCAACGTCCATATGCCCTGGGCGATGCTGGTTACGGGTGACGACGGCGCCAACTACGGCCCTAACCGCTCGGGCGACTACGGTATCGACGTCCGGATCGCCGAAGGCCAGGCTGTCGGTCCGTTCCTGCGGATCGAGCCCGATACACTCGATATTGGCTACGATTTGGCGCTGGGCGAGGATCATTCCGTTGAATGCCTCTTCATTTCCTATGGCACCGATTCGGTGACGATTCGCAACATCAACGTCTCGCCCTCGGCGCGCAATTTCTTCACCGTAGAGCCGACCTCGTTCGAATTGGCCGGCCAGGACACCGAGACGGTTCGGGTGACGTTCCGCACTGAGGTCGATACGACCATTTCGACTACCTTCCTGGTAGCGAACACGTCGCAGAACGCGCCGCAGCGCCAGTGGCGGGTGCGGGCTTCGACACGGCCTAACCGTGTAAGTGAGAACGTCCGGCCGGGTATTCCCGAGGCTTGGAGCCTGACTCAGAACTTCCCGAACCCGTTCAACCCGACGACGACCATCGAATTCGCCCTGAAGAACTCCGGATTGACGGCGATCGGCATCTATGACCAGACCGGTCGTCGGGTGCAGGAGGTTCATCGCGGTGTGCTGCCAGCCGGGTATCACAGCCTTGAGATCGACGCTTCCGGCCTACCGGCGGGCGTCTATATCTACCGGCTGACCGCGCCCGGTTACAGCGCCTCGCGCAAGATGGTGCTGATGAAGTAATTCCGGCTGTAGGGCGCTGTGCAGCGCACCTGCGGTGCGGACGAACGGTGAGGCCGGTCCGGAGCCCATTTCCCGGCTCCGGGCCGGCCTCGCGCATATCTTCCCGGACAGAGTCTCCCCAACGTGAGCCAATCCTCGGATCCGACAACCTACGACCCGGTCGCTGCCGGCTTCAAGAGCGGCCTTGAGGTCCATCAGCAACTCCTGACCGACCATAAACTCTTCTGCCGCTGCCCGGCCGGTCTCTATTCGGACGAGTACGACGCCGAGGCGCTACGCCATATGCGCCCGACGCTCTCGGAGTTGGGCGAATACGACGGCACGGCGTTGATGGAGTTCAAGACTCGTAAGGAGATCCTCTATCGCCTCAACCGGCGGTCGGTCTGCACCTATGAGATGGACGACAATCCGCCGTTCCCAATCAACTCACAGGCCGTTGACATCGCGATCGAGATTGCGCTGCTCTTCAACTGCAAGATCGTGGGTGAACTGCACGTCGCGCGCAAGCAGTATCTGGACGGTTCGATTCCGGCCGGTTTTCAGCGGACGGCAATCGTCGGGCTGAACGGGGGCTTTGAGTTTCAGGGCCGCACCATCGGTGTTGTGCAGTTAGCCGTCGAGGAGGACTCGTGCCGTGAAATCCTCGACCGGGGGCACCGCCGCATCTGTGCCACCGACCGGCTATCGATGCCGTTGATCGAGGTTGTAACGGCTCCCGACATCAGGACGCCGGAAGAGGTCGCCTTGGTAGGGACGCTCATCGGCGATATCGTGCGCTCGACAGGCAAGGTCCGTCGCGGCATCGGATCGGTGCGGCAGGACGTCAATGTCTCGGTAGCGGGCGGGACCCGGATTGAGATCAAAGGCGTGCCGCGCATTCCGCTCTTCCCCAGTTTGACCTACTATGAAGCCTATCGCCAGTCGCGGCTGTTGGCATTAAGGGAACGTATGCGGGCGCGCGGCATCGACCGCCTGCCCCGTCTTTTCCGAAGAGTCGATGCGGGCGGCCGACTGGTGCATCCCCAGGTCATCGCGGCGGTAGCGCGGGGCGAACGGGTCGGAGCCACCATTGCGACCGGAATGGCGGGACTGCTGCGCTGGCCTATCGGACCGACGCGCACCTTCGCCGATGACATCGCCGGCCGGGTGCGGGTGATCGCCTGTTTGACCGAACCACCCTACATTCTCCATACCGACGACCGGCGTCCGACCTCGCTTTCGCGGCGCGACCGAGAGACCTTGAAAGCCCTTGGCGACATGTCTGAAGACGATGCTGCCATCGTCGTTCACGGGCAGGACGCGGATATCGATACCGCGCTCGATGAAATC
>VGIQ01000029.1 GCA_016867835.1 Calditrichota bacterium
GGATGCGGTCTTCGCGCCGGATGCCTTTGGCGTCAGTAACGACGTATTGGAAATTGGGCATAGGGTGCTGCTCTCTATTGGGCAGTTAGTAACGTTCGGTGTCATTCCCGCGCAGGCGGGAATCTATACTTCCTCATCATTCCAGCGAAAGCTGGAATCCGCTATCCTTTCATACCGACGGAAGTCGGTATCCAGTAGGGGCGAATCGCGTAAGGCGATTCGCCCTTCTTTTACGATCTCAACAATCCTACCAATCAATAACGGGAAGCGGCTCGCCGAGCCGATTGGTGATTAATATCCAATCCTCAATGACCTCGCGGAGTTCCTCCCTACAGGCTTCGAGCGTCGGACCATTAGCCCAACAACCGGGCAATTCCTCTACCCAGCCGAAGAAGGGATTGGGGTCTTCAATAATTTTGTAATGAGCCTTGGAAAGGGCTAATTGTATGTATTCGGTTAGCACAGTTTGTGATCATAGTTACTTCTTGTTCGCGATTGAAAAGTCAAGTTCGTTTTCCCGTAAGCAACTCGTCTGTGGTAATCCCTTCTCCGCCTTCGCTCTCGGCTTCAAGCGCCAGCGCGGCGTCGAAGAAATCCTGCCGCAAACGGCGTATTTTGTGTTAATCCGCAAGATATTCTGTTGCTTTCATGAGACAGTGGAGTTGCCTGAAGCCACTCACCTAATCATCCAATAGTATACATAACCATATTCGTTCAGATAAAACATGTGTGCTCTTCTATACACTTTGATTGCACCGTGCTCCTCTTGGAAATCAATAACTGCTTTATCATCATATGTGCGAATTGTTGCCTTCCCGGATGATGGCGATGCCCTTTGTTCGATTTGCTCATAAATGAGTATTTTTCCCCCCTTGCCATCTTCCGCAATTCTATCGGGTGGTCCCCACGCGGCAATTACCTCGGACTCATGAGCACCCATCCAAGAATCCATTATTTCGCGCTCGGATGGTTGAAAAATCAGTGCTATGAGTAAGAATATTGCAGCCAATGCTCCCACAATGGCGTATAAGTTGGCAGTTTGCTCATCCATTGAAGACTCCAGAGATATTTTCTATCGTGCCATGGATACTTAGTCGGCTCCAACAAGTTCCGGTTGCAAGTCTATGTTCAGGTCGATCCCGTCCAGCACCGGTATCTTGTCGCCTTCTTCGATTCCAAGTTGTATCCACCCCTCCAGCACTTCTTCCAACTCATCCCGACACGCTTCAAGTGTCGATCCGTTTGCCCAGACGCCGGGGAGATCGGGGATTTCGCCATAGAAGGGATTGGGATCGTCGATGATCTCATATTTCGCCCGCTTCATAGCGGCTTTGATGTAGGCGGTCAGCATTGTTTAAGGCCTATGTTGTGCCTTTGGTCTAGGTCGTCAGGTGAGGGCACCTGACAGCGTGATACTGGCGCGATGAATCGCGCCCCTACCGGGCAAAGACGGAGGCCCCTCACCAATTCTTAAGGTTAAAGTCCACCGCCGACTGGATTATTTCAGTGAGGACTTCGAGATTCACATCGGCCAGTTTGTTGATGTAGATGCAGCCCTTGCCATGCTTCACCTTGCCGAGGCGGGCGAGAAGTCCGGCATACTGAGCCGCATCGTGAGTCAAATAGAGCGTAATCTTCCCCTTGCGAAGCGCATAACCGGCATAGAACCAGTCCACTACCCGCCCGGAAGAAGGGGACTTAATCTCGACGTTGCCATAACCGATGATGCTGTCGCCCCACATCTTGGGTTCAAGTCCGGTTATCTCGCTGAAAAGGCGCAACAGGGCTTCGCCGTCCTTGCGCTGCTGGGCATCCTGAACGGTCGAGAGATACCCCAGAACGCTCATATCATTCTGTTTGGTCTTTATCTCTGCTTTAGCCAAGTGAATAGTCCTCTATAGGTGATCGCAGACATTATGCCAATTTGCATTCGAACGGACACCAATTCAGTAGGACCGACATTCTTGTCTGTCCGTCTTTCCGATTGGTGTTTAGTCATTCACGAGAACGACAGACAAGAATGTCGGTCCTACTGAACACAACTTCGCATTAGAAGATAAATGCAATCTTGGCTTATATTTCCGGCGCGGACTCCTGACGGCATATTCTCTTCTAAAGACCATTGAACGCATCAAGAAACTCGCTGCGACTTATCCCTGCCTGGGCGTATTTCACTCTCAAGGTGGATCCTTTGATGCGGTAGTGATTCGGCATGGTCAAAGGTGTCGATGTGCCATCGGAGTTGGCGCGAATCATTGCCATATGGGTGCCAGTTCTTGCAATCTCGAATCCCAAACGCCTAAGCGCGGCCATTACATCTGCTTTGGCAGCATCACGAGGAAACCGCGTGGATTACTCACACGACCGATTCGGTGACAAATGCACTTAAGAGTTGTCGGGCATGAAAGAACTTCGTAGCCAAACGTCTCTATGTGGAAACGGAGCGCCGACCGGGCATTTTCGAGCGCTTCTTCTGCGGTTTCGCCCTCCCCGACAACCACCCCCTCGACGCCCAGCGGATATGCCACATACCCGTCCTGGTGATGCTCTACGACAAACTTGATGTCTGCCCAGTTCGACCACAAAACCATTACCCTAATCGTATTCCTGCACCGTGACGCGGAGAAGTTCGCGGATCGTCGTCGTGCCGGCTGCGACCTTGCGGAGACCGGCTTCCCGCAGCGACACCATTCCGCGCCGGATGGCTTCCTCGCGGATTTCCTCCTGGTTCGCGTTGTCGAAGATCATCCGCCGGATGATCCCCTTCACCTCGAGGATCTCGAAAATGCCGGTCCGGTCGTAGTAGCCCGTGTTGCGGCAGTGGACGCAGCCTTTGCCGCGATAGAACTTGATCCCCGCGAAGCGCGCCTTCTCTTCGTCCGACATATTGAGCGCGCCCATTTCAAACTCGTCCGGATCGTATTCGTGGCGGCACTTGGTGCAGATCTTGCGCACGAGCCGTTGCGCCATCACCAGAAGCAGGCACGATCCGACCAGGAACGGTGGCACCCCGATATCGATCAGACGGGTGATCGTCGCCGGGGCGTCGTTGGCGTGCAGGGTCGTAAAGACGACGTGCCCGGTGAGGCTGAACTTCACCGCGATGTCGGCCGTTTCGCCGTCGCGGATCTCACCGATCAGCAACTTGTCCGGGTCCTGTCGAAGGATCGACCGCAGCGCCGCCGAGAAGGTGAGCCCGATCTTCGGCTTCACCTGCACCTGATTGATGCCGTTGGTATGGTATTCGACCGGGTCTTCGACGGTGGTGATGTTGTCTTCGATGGTCTTGATCTCGTTAAGCGAGGCGTAGAGCGTCGTGGACTTGCCCGACCCGGTTGGCCCCGAGACGATGATCATTCCGTAGGGCTGGATGATGTTCCGCTTGAATATCTTCAGGAACTCCGGCTCCATTCCCAATTGGGTCAGCGACCGGCTGAAGCCGGTCTTGTCAAGGAGTCGCATCACGATCTTTTCGCCATTCACCGTCGGCAGGATCGAGACGCGGACGTCCACCTCGCGGTCGGCGGCCCGGATGGAGAACCGTCCGTCCTGCGGCAGACGCTTTTCTGCGATATTGAGGCGCGAGATAATCTTGATACGGCTCACGATACCGGGATGCGCCGAGTGCGGAGGCGTCATCACCTCCTGGAGCACACCGTCGATACGATAGCGGACCGAGATGTAGTCGTCCTGCCACTCGATGTGGATGTCGGTGGCGCGCTCCTTCAAAGCGTCGGAAATGATCAGGTTGACCAGTTTGACGACCGGTGCGTCATCGATGCCGGTCTGCTCCTTGGTCATATCGACCAGGCCCTCTTCGTCGCCCTCAGCCTCGGCAAAGATCTGCAAGTCGCCGATGACATCCTTGACTTCGCCAGCCTTGCGGATGCGCACGTAGAGTTGCTCTATCGCCGAACGGATACCGCTCGGCGTCGCCAGCGCGCTCACCACCCGGCGGTCGGTCAACTTCTGGAGGTTGTCGATGGCGATAATGTCTTCCGGATCGGCCATCGCCACGAGCAACGACTGGTCCGCGAACTTATGCGCGATGAGGGTGTTTTCGCGGGCAAAAGCCTCGGGAATGACCCTCACGACTTCTTCGGGGGCTTCGAGCAACTGGTCGTTGGAGATGAACGGGATCGACATCTGCCGCGAGAGACCATTGTAGATGTTCTCCTCGACGGCGAATCCGAGCCGCATCAGGAGCGAACCGAGTCGCTCGCTGGAATATTGCTGCTCGGCGAGAGTCTTGCGGAGTTGTTCGTCCGAGATGATGCCTTCCGCAACGAGGATGTCTCCGAGGCGGTTGGCGCTGGAAAGATGCTTGGTCGCTTCCATAAGGGGTGTCTGATCTTCCTAAAGTCCGACTCCCGCCATGCGGGCGTCGTTGGTGATGGTTTTGCCGTGCGGTTATGTTATACGATTTCGCATTCAGTAGGACAGACAATCCTGTCTGTCCACTCGTGAAACTACGCGTGCTTCCAATCGGAATTGCGGACAGACAGGAATGTCTGTCCTACTACTGTCGGAGGGTGGACATTTTTGTCCGCCTTTCCTGGTTCAATGCGCTTCTTTACGGGCGCGGCGTCCGGCAGTCGCCGGACGCCGCGCCCAAGCCTTGACCCGATGACTTTACAGGTCTTTGGATCAGCCGTGCCGCGTTACGAAGAGGAATGCCGGATCGGCGGCTACATCGTTGTAGCCTTCGACAGTGGCATTGATCTGAACGGTCACTTCGAGCGTGAAGGGATCGAGGAAGAAGTCGTCCATCACGCCGCGCAGGAAGACCGTCGCAGTTCCCTGCGGCTCGTTGTTGCGGTTATCGACGAGGCCGGTCAACTTACGGGCCGGATCCGGGAAGAACTCGCGATAGTTTCGGGCCTGGAAGTCATACCACCAGAACCGTGCGCGGTTCGACGTGAAGAGGATCGGTCCGTTGTTGATCAGAATCTGGTGACCGTCCCGCAGGATCGCCCAGCAGCGGACGATCAGGTTGGGTTCGTCATCGATCATCCAGTTCTGCGGGTCGATGTTAAGGCTGATCTGTCCGTCCTGGAGCGGCAGTTTGTGCGGCCGCTCACCCATGATCACGCCATTCAAGCCCTGCACCTCAGCCGATATGGTGATGTTGTCGAACGTGTTGATGCTGTTATAGACCAGATCGGCGTAAGCCAGGCCTTGCGTCGGCGCGCCGCGGCGGCCATTGTTGCCGGTGAATCCGGGGGAAACGTTGGCGATCGGCGGATCGACGGTCAGGATCACCGGTATGCTGTTGGCTACCGGGTTGCGGTTGATGTCCCAGACGCGGGTCGAGACCTCGATCACCCAGGCGCCTCCGCCGGCGTCGTCGCCGTCGTCGTTGACGTCGATGTCCAACTGGAACGGCGGGCCTGCTACAACGGCAACATTGGAGATCGTCACCTGCACCGTGTCGCGCCGGGTAGCCGGATCGCGCCAGGTGTAAGCCCGAATTAACTTACCGCCGATACGGGTGCCGGAGTTGAGGGTTGCATTTGCCGTGCCGCCGGCGGTAACAGTCGAGTCAACTGCGCCGCGGCCGTTGATATTGCAGCCAACCGGCGGGGCTTCCTCGCGCAGCAATTCGAAGACGACGGTGTTGGCGGTCTCGACCGGATTGCCGTTGGCGTCGAAGATACGAGCCGTCAGCCGGGCGCTCTCCCTGCCGCCGCTGCCCCGGACCTGAATATTGATCGGGTCAGCCGTAAGTTCGATGGCGTTGGGAGATCCGGCTATGAACGTAACGACGACATTGCCGCTGATGACTCCCGCACCTCCCGGAAGGATATGCGTCGCCGTCACCGTCGCCGGGCCTGCAGAAACACCGGAGAAGAGCCGCGCGGTGGCGACGCCTCCCGAGTCGGTTACCGACGATGCCCCGGCGATGTTGCCCAGGTCGGTGGCGAAGTTGAGCAACTTGCCCGCCCCGACCGGATTGCCCAGGGTGTCCATCACCAGTGCGGAGATGGTCGCAAAGGTGGAGGGATCGTTGGTCGTCAGGAAGGGACGGTCGGTCGTTACGCGAATCTGCGTCGGAGCACCGGGAATCAGTTGGATCTCGACAATATTCGAGACGACTTCGTTGGAATCCGGAGGCGGATTCGTCACCGAAGCCGTCAGGTGAGCCGTTCCCACCAGGGTGCCGGCGATATATTTGGTTTCGGCTTGACCGGATGTACCGACAACCGGAACCCCGGCGCTGCTGAACCGACCTTCATCGACATCGAAGATAACGAAGGTTCCTGCGGGAGCGAAGGCTCCGTTGGCCAGCAGGCAGGTTGCTACGACGGCTGTCGAATCGCCCCGACCGGCAATCATTTGAGCCGCTCCGGCACGCAGCGATACGCTGCTGACGGGATTGCGCGGCAGAATGGTGATCTCGACCTGTGCGGTCAGACCGAGCGGGTCGTAACGTGCAGTGATCACATCCGGCACTGGATTGCCCGACTCATCGACCGAAGGGACGCCGATATCGGTGAAGACCGCCCGGGCGATGCCACTGGTGTCGGTGTTGACCGGTGAATTCACGGCACCGAAGCGCGACGTGAAGATGATCGGCTTGCCGGTCAGAACCTGTCCATCCTCATCCTTGAGGACGGCTACCAGATTGGCAAAGGTGAGGCCGTTGTCGGCGAAGATCGATCCCCGGTCGGTGGTCAGTTGCAACGTTCCGCTCAGGTCTTGCGACTGCCGCACTTCGATGCGCGCGGAGGCGGAGAGGTTCGTCCCGGCAATCGATGCCGAGATCGTCGCAATGCCCTGCTGATAGTTGTTGACGAAGACCGCCCGGGATACACCGGTGGAGTCGGTTGTGGTAATATTCGCAAGCGCGCCGAGGTCGGTGCTGTAATCAACCCGGACGTCCTTGACGCCGCGATTGAACTCATCGAGCACCGTCGCCCGGATGTTCGCCATGCCGAGGGAATCGGCCGGAAGTTGCATGAAACTGGGCGTAGCGCGAATCGAAAGCGACCGGATGCCGATCGTCTGCCGCTTCACTTCGATCCGAAGCGACTTCTCGATGAACGGACCTTCCGCATCGTCCGCCGAAGGCAGCGCGCGAGCCCGAATATCCTGGGCGCCAAAATTGCCAAGGCTGCGGAATTGGGTTGTCACCCGTCCATCGAGGTCGGTGGTGTCCCGCGCTGCGATCACGCCGAAGGTTGACCCGCCGCCGATGGGGATCGCTTCGAACGCCACCGGGGTGCCCGGAACGCCGACGCGATTGGAATCGGTAACGATCGCCTCGATGTTGATGATCATATCGACGCCTTCGGGCGCCGAGACGACCGCCGCATCGGCCAGGATGTCGATATTTGCCGGAGCCGCGACCGGGCGCACCTCGATGTTGGTGCTGGCGACCTTGATGCCGACCGAAGCGACGACCCGGCAGATACCGTAATTGCCGACGATCGAGGTGAAGCGGCGCGAAGTGCGGCCGTTCACGTCGGTCGTTCCGGTGTCGCTGTCGATCGAGCCGAGACCGGCCGGCTCAGTGCGGAAATTGACCTGCATACCCTGGAGCGCCCGACCCCCCGTATCGACGAGCGTCGCGGTCACCATCATGCTGCCGGATGATCCGGGCGGCACGGCGAGCACACCGCGGCGGCTCTCCGATTCGATGCTGAGCGTCCCCAGGATGTCATCGACGACGATGACCGACAGGGTAATCCGGTTGGTGACATTGCCCGAGCGCGCTTCGACGATCACATCGGTGGTGCGGGAGATTGAGACCGTATAGATGGCCTTCAGTTCCCCGTTGTCACTGGTCATCGTGTCCGCGGCCGACGGCCGCGAAACGGCACCCTTGTAGGGCTGCGGATTGATGATGGCGAAATCGATCTTCGCGCCGGAGACGGCTACGCCCTGCGCATCACGGGCAATGGCCGTTACTTCGGCGGTCTTGACGTCGCCGTTGAATCCGCGAATGGTGGAAGTCGTGGACCGGAGTTCGATGTAGGCCGGGCCGCCGCCGGTCGGGGGCAGTCCGGTTCCGGTCTTGTTGCTGTCGCAGCCGAGTGTCAACCCGAGGCTGACGACGACCGACAGCAGTAATGCGAACGTGACGAGTCTCTTCATTCTCTTTCTCTCCGTGGCTTCTTTTGCTTGTGCCATTTCATCCTTACATTCCCGCCGCCAGAGGGCGGCGGGCATCGCGTTGTGGTCCAATCAGAACGAACGTATCACAATCAACACCGTAGCCACCTGGGATATCGCCAGAAGGACTTCCTTCCAGGTCTCCCAAGCGCTCAACTCTCGCTTGTCGGGGATAACGATCGTATCCCCGGCTTCAATCTTAACCGATTTGCCCGGTTTCACCCAGGCGCCGCTTTCACTCTTGATAATCCGAACTGCGCCCTTATTGGCATTCCATAAATAGCCGCCGGCGGCGGCGATGTAGTCTTCCATTCGGTAACCCGGGCGCCACTGTGAATAGCCGGGCCGGGCAACCTGACCTATAATCCGGATCGTTCCTGAATAGAGAGGCACTTCGATGCGGTCGCCATCCTCAAGGACGGGGTCGAGCGCATCCCTGCTGCCTCTTAGAATCCCAACAAAGTCGGCGGTGACGACCGGTTCTTCCTGGCGCCACCGGGCTTTCACAAAGCCATATTCGACAGCGGAGAGCGTCGCCGTCTGGAGATCCCGCAACCGCTCAAACTCCCCGTCCTCAGCCAGTCCAGGGTGTGGCTGACGGACGACCCGGGCTTTCATTGTATCCGCCCATTCTGTCATACTGCCTGCCGAAGTCAACACTTCGCTCAACCTGGTGCGGCCCGGATCGATAGGATAGAAACCTGGATGTTGAACTTCACCGGAAACTTCAACCCGGTAGCGATGCCCGCTGCTCACCGTTTTCCGGACATAGATCCGGTCCTCAGCCTCGACTGCAAAGTCAGATCCACCCTGGTCGAGATTCAGTGTCGTATCGGTTCTGCCGGCTTGGACCCTGGCGTGACGAACAACCCGCACCGCGCTTCTATCGGCATTCGAGGCAACGCCTCCGGCAAGGTCGAGAATCAACCCCAACCTGTCTCCGGGAAGCCATTCGAGGAACCCCGGTTCGCCTACCGCACCCAACACCTCAACAACACCCGTAGTGCTATCGCGCATCGCCACCGAGACTCTATCACCATCGGCAAGCACCGGGTTGAACTCCCGGTCGCCGAGTTTCAGGAATCTGAGGAAGTCAACGCGGGATCGGCTGCCGTTGCGATGCTCAATAATGACGCGCCGCTTGGATGCAACCCCCGGAGCGAAGACCTGAGACCTCTCGCTCTTCGCTTCCGGCTCCGACGATCTCTGCTTCATCCCTGATTGAGGCGAGGAAGTTGGCGGCGTCGCTGTGACAAACCCGCCAGCCTGTTGGATCAATGTCGAGAGCCGCTCAACGGCCGGCAGGTCATAGAGTCCGGGGGCTTGCACTGCGCCGGCTATCGCCAGCCTTCGGGTGCGTATCCCGGTCAGCCTCAGTTCGATCCGGCTGCGGGGATAGAATACCAGTGCCGCAGATTTGAGCACACTGTCGGCTTCGGCCAACGTTCGCTCCGCCACCCGGAAGCCTCCCACCGAAGGAACCGAAACCGTTCCATCGGGTGCAACCATCAGGTCGAAGTGCAATTCGACTATGCCCCAGATGGCGAATTCCAGTTGATCGCCCGGACCGAGCCGGTATCTCCCCGGATCGATCGCTTCTTCCAAAGCAATTGGCTGTCCGGGCGTGCGAGTGCTCGGGCGGTTGATGAGCGCTTCAAGAGGATCGCGATCGACGCCACCGGGCAATTTGGCACCTTGCCCAAAGAGCGGTGCCGTGTCAAAGAACAGGGCTGCCAATAGAGGCAGCAGTCGGGTTATCAGGCAGGCCGGTCGAACGAAACCGGCCTTTAGCGACCATTCTGTCAAACGGACCTACCGATCCTCGTCATCGGTTTTGTAGTCTGTCGGAAGCGGCTGATCCTGATCGATGTTGTACTCGTCCTTGTAGCGATCATGCGTCCGCATGATCTCCGACGACTTGCCGATGTAGGTCGTGTATTCGTCATCGATAATGTGCGGCGTTACTTCGATAATCAGGTCGGTCTTGCGCATGACTTCGACGTTGTAGCGGAAGATCGATCCGATGTAGGGAATATCGCCGAAGAACGGCACCTTGTGCGTTGTCTTGTGGGCGGTGATACCCATCAAGCCGCCGAGGACGATCGACTGGTGGTTCTTCACCCGCACGGTCATACTCGACGAGCGGCGCACTACGCGCGGAATCGTCTGGTCTGGTCCGATGAACTCGAAGATCGACGACACTTCCGGCCGGATGCTCACCGTGATGAAGCCGTCGGTGTTGACCTGCGGAGTGATCGATAGTTTCGTCCCGACTTCCTCGCGCTGCACTGAGACCTGGCCGCCGATACCGCCGGAACTCGTAACGTAAGGCACAACATCGACCAGTTCGATGGTTGCCGTCCGGGAGTTCATCGTCGAGACCTTGGTGTTGGCAAGGACTTCGGCGCGGCTGTTCTTCAGAAGCCAATCGAGGGCGACTTCCCAAATCGGCATCGAGCGCTGGAAGTTGCCGATGGCGTTGACGTCGTCGAGTTTCTCGAAGGGCTGGAGTTGCGTCTGACCGCCGGTCGATTGGGTCGGAGTGCCGGAGCCTTCGTAGAGGAACATCGACGTGTTGGTCGCCAGTTTCGACCAGTTGATGCCGAGCCGCTCTTCGTCCTCAACCTGCACTTCGATAAGCCGCGCGGAGAGGGTAATCTGAAGCGACGGGCGGTCGATGTTCTGCACCACCCGCTCGATGTCGGTGATGATCTTCGGCGTGGTGATGACCAGCAACTTATTGCCGCTCTTGTCCACCTCGATCTGGGCATTGAAGTCGCCCAGGATCTTCTTGACCTCCTCAGCATCGGCATACTGCAGGGAGAGGACATAGGAGTTGAGTCCAACCTGTTCCTTCAGTTTGTCGGCTTTGGCGACAAGGAAGGAGTTGCCGACGATTTCATACGAGAGGCCGGCCGCCCGGACGACGAGGTTCATAGCCTCTTCGATGGGGGCGTCCTTGAGGTGGATGGTGATCCGTTCCTCTTTGGAAACGCCCGGCCCGGTAACGATGTTGAAGCCACTCTTGGCAGCCAGAATCGATAGGACGCTCGGCAGATAGGCATCCTCGGCATCGATGCTGACGACAGTGCGAAGGCCCGGCGCTGTCTCGGTAATCGACTTGACCGGACCCGTGCCGGCTGCCGCCGGTTGGGATGGCTGCTGAGCCGCAGCGGGCAGTGCGATGCAGAGAGTGGCACTGATCAGTAAGGAAAAAAGTTTGGGGCCCTGAAGCGTTCCGCCCATGGATCTCCTCACCCTAAGGTTTATACATTGAACTTGTTGACACGGCGGGCTGACCGCCGACAGGTGCTTAAGCGGGGTTTAGTAATTGCCCACCGGCACCTGCTTGACTTCGACGACCGGCATCTTGGCGCCTTCCATACCGTAAAGTTGCTCTTCAGCAGCCTTGGTATCGGGCGCCTTTTCGGTTACCAACGATAACCGCTCACCGCCGCGGACCACCACCATGCGATTCGCCCCGATCGATTCGACACGGTAGCGTCCTTCACCATCTCCGACGTAATCCCCCACCATGACGACCCAGTTGCGGCTCTTATAGGTAACCACCGCCGAGGGTCCCTTTTCGCTCGTCACCGTCGCCGCCAGTCGCATCTTCAGATCCGACTCGACGAGCGCCACGTTTCCGAGCATCTTCTTAATAAACGAACGGGTCTTGATGACCTCGGTCAAGTCGAGCGGATCCCTCTCCAGGGCAAACGACTCAGCCAACCGGGATCGGAGTTCCGATTCCAACTTATCGACCGTCTCCCGAAGCACCGGGTCTTCGACCCCGCGCTCCTGCCGCCGTTTCATCTCCGCGACCCAGCGCTTGACTTCCTTCTGGGTGTTCATTGTCCGCCAGGTGACGAGCCCGATGACGACCAGAAAGAGGAAGAGCAGCAGGTTGAAGAAGAGTTTATCGCGTCCTTTCACTGCTATGGTCCTTCCTTAGCGCTGTTTGATGAGGGTCAGGGTCGAAATGCGGAGCACCATATCGTGCGCCTTGTAATTGACTTTGTCATCGCGGGCTCCCGACTTCCGCACGGCATTGTCGATCTCGAACTGCTCCACCGTGATCAGCCGCTCGGACTTCTCCAACTGGTTGACGAATTTGCCCAGTTGTTCGTAAGTCGCCGAGACTGTTATGGTGTAAGGCGTCCGGACGTAGTCAAGCCGCGCCGACTTTTTGCCCGGCACCAGTTTGAGCAGTTTGATCTCGAGACTGTTCAGAATGCCGGTGATGTATTCGAGGAACGGGAGCGAAGCGTCTTCGGCGAGCGAGTCGCTCTTCGAAAGCGCCAGGTTCTTTTCGATCAGGTTGGAGACGAGATCGAGTTGCGAGTGGATGATTTGAGCGCTGATCAGTTTCTCATCGCGCAACTGAATAGTGCGATTGAGGGAGGTGATCTGCTTCGGATACTCCGGGTAGAACCACTGGTAATAGACCCAAATGGTGCCGCCGAACAGGGCCATCACGATCAGCATTGCGAGGTTTCGTTTCATCGAATGAGTTCCTGATTGGATGATGCTGTTGGACGATTAGCCGCCGCCGACGGCGCGAGCCACCGCGGATCGTCTTTCACCGGCGGAGCGTTCTCCCCGGACTGCCGCGCCTTTCTCTATCGAACAGAGCACTGAGAAGGCGAGGATCGTCTGATCTTCCACTTTCGTTTGATGCTGCTCCTTTAGTTTCATATCGACGAAGTCGTGGAAGAAGAGCGGCGAGGCGCGCAGCCGGTCGATCATCTCCTTCACTTTGTCGAACTCCTTCTCGTCCCTGCGAACGGTAGTGATCAACTTCAGAAGCAGGAGGTTATTCTTGAACTCGACATAGGTAAGCGCCATCTCCTGAGGCAGCAGTTCGCCGAGAGAGAGGAACTTCTTGGTCCAGAGGACCCGCTCACGCTCCAGTTTGGCCAGCGCCAGAACGTCTTCCTTGGAGATGTTCTTGCCGGTCTTCTTCAGCGAGTCGAGTTTGCGGTCGATGTCGCGGATGATGGCTTGTTTGGCATTCAGTATCGCCTGCACCGACTGGTGCTGACGATAACTGAAGACTGAGAGAATGACGACAGCGATGAATATGACGGTCATGGTGATGACCTCAAACCGCTTGCGCCGCCGCACCTGACGTTCGGCGATATCCTCGCCTTTGTTCAGGTTGATGGTGAACTGGGTGATCATAGGTTAGAGGTCCCCGCGGATGACGAGTCCGATCGCCGGAGCCATTTGATAGGGGTTCTCGGTATCGACCGGCACCCGGCTGTCGAGTTGGTTGAACGGATTGTAGAGTTCCATCGGCAGGTTGAACTTGTTCGACAGGTAGGTGTCGAGTCCGATCAGTGCTGCGCCGCCTCCGGTCAGGACGAAATGCGTGAAGACCGACTGGCCGGTTTCCTTCACATAGTAACGGAGCGAACGATTGATCTCGTCGCCCAACTTCTCCATCGTCGTCCGCTCTGAGATGCCGAGTCCGGCGCCGTCACCGCCCTTCCGTTCGATCTGCGGGTTCATCCCTTGAGCCTTCTTCACCTTCTCCGCTTCCTCGTAGTCGAGGCCGTAATTGCGCATCAGTTCCTCAGTGAAGGACTGACCGCCGACCGGCAGATCGCGGGTGAAGAACATATCGCGCCGGCCGAAGACCGAGAGGATCGTTCGTTTGGCGCCAATGTGGAGGAAGATGATGACTCCCTCGTCTGGGAGTTGGGAGTGGATGACGTAGGAGTTGAGGACGGCGAGCGGCTCGACGTCGATGATGCCCGGTTTGAGTTCGATCTCACGCAGGTAGTCCTGGTGCATCTCGAACGCTTTGCGGGTCGTCGCAACGAGCAGCACCCGGACCTTGTCGGATTCGCGGACATCGTCGCCCATGATCTGGTAATCGACGATGGTCTCGCTGCCGTCGAGCGGAATGTGCTTGCGCGCTTCGAGGAGCAGTCCCGAGGCCATTTCGGCTTCAGTCTGCATAACGGTGGAGATCTCCTTGGCAGCAACCTGCTGGCCGCCGATCAGCGACGAGAGGTGCTTCACCTTTTTCGGGACGATCCCCATTTCATTCAGGACCTTCATCAACTGCGGAACCGCAATCGACTTCTTCGGTCCCTCAGGGTCGTATTTCTCGCCCCCGGCGTAAAGTTCCGAGCACTTCCACTTGATGAGGCGGAAGCGGGGGCCGGCCTTTTCGACGACGGCCACCTTGATGCTGTGCGTCCCGAGATCGATGCCGATCCTCAGGTTGCTCCCCATTCCGAACATGGCGTCACCCTGTTTGGACTGCTATGGCAGCCCCCCCTTGATACGAAAATCCGAACGCGCGAAAGGTCGCAGCCGAAAGCGTGATAGAGAAAGCGATGCGAATCCTGCCGGGCGTCTCTGCTAACGGCTCCGTTCCCCTCGGGGTTCGGGAGGAAGACAGCCGGCCCTCACCGAGGCCCGATAAGGGCCGGCTGCATAGTGCGTCTCCGTCAGTTGCGCTGCGGGCGTTGCTCGCCCCAGGAGATGATGTCAAACAAGCCGTGTCCGTTCTCATCGACCGCCTCAAGATAGAAAGGAGGCGGGCGCCGGTCAAACCGGAAGTCGTAGTGGTAGGCTTTGAGATAGCCGGTCCCGATGTGATTCGAGCGGTGGACATAGCCGCGGCGCCACATCGTCACGGCGCCTTTCAAGAAAATCCAACCCCGTTCGTCGGGCGTCGGTCCCTGGTAAAGTTCCCAGTCGTCGTTCTGCCATTCGAACGTGAACCCACTCCGGTTGGGGTAGGTAATTCGTTGACCGAGCGCCACCATTCCGGCGTTGATGGCTATCGAGTGGCGGTCGTAGTTTCCGGGCTGTACCTGAACGCCGTTCTCCTTGCCGTTCTTCCAGTTGTTCTTGATGATGATGTTCCCCTCCGATACGAGACCCAGCATATGCTGCATCCCGGCTTCGTTGGGCGTCTCATCGCCGAAGAACCCGGTGCGCGGATTCGAGCCGGCATACTTGATGTCGTCAAGCAACCACATGTTGCCGGAAGAGCCGATGCTCATCTTTCCGACCACCGTCCCTTCCAATTCCACCTGACCATCGACGAAGATTGCGCCCCAGGGAATAATTGCCAGATGCATCAGCAGGCTTTCCCGCGGCGCCGATCCCAAGGGGTATTGGTAGATGTCGATCCCGCGCTCACCCCGCATCTTGATCCAGGTCATCATCCGGCCGTTGGCGTCGGCGATGAAGGGATTGGCACCGGCCCGCAGGGTGTTCGCCGTGGTCGGGAAGTTCACCTTCGGCACCCCGAACTGCGGCGGATAGGCGAAGTAGATATTCTGCGGATTGTAGTATAGGAACCGGTCTTGCGAGGTCGAAATCGGCCCGTAGAAGATCGGTGAATACTTCAGCCCGATGAAGTCGTTCGAGTGCGTCCGTCCCCAAAGCGTATCTCCCGTCCAGAACCAGATGATCTCGTTGTATCCGGTTGCTTCGAGATTGGTGAGATACATATAGTTGGCAAACGAGCGAAGCCGGGCCCTCAGCGTCGCGGTGCGGTCCACGACAGCATAGTCATTCGATGCCCGACGCCAGGGCTGGAAAAAGGTTCGCTTGTTCTGCCCCTTAAATTCGACTCGTCCGGTGGCGTAAATGTCGTAGGTGTCGGCCCGTTGGAAGACGTTTCCATCTCCCAGCGACACGACCCGTCGGACTTTGACGCCGTGCACCCGGCCGACGCCTCGCACCGGTGGCGGAGGCGGCAGCAGGACCGTTCCCTGGGGCAGGTCGGTCGGCTGTCGGGTGCGGAGATATTCGAGACCTTTGTCGATCAACCCATGCTGGGCGAGGAAGTAGGCCTGTATCGTGGCCTGCTCGTATTCCGAGTCCCACTTCTCGCTGGAAGCCCATTGCATATAGCCGAGCCCCGTAGCCACCAGCAGGGCGGTGATGACGACCGACATGATCAGGATGTTGCCGTCATCGTTGCCTGACACATTCTTCCGTGGCATAGCACGTTCTCCTCTGAGTGAAGTCATTGAACTTGAGCCTGACTGCATTGCGGCGTTCCGGCCGTCAATCGGTGATGCCCTTCTTGACGATCAGATTCTTGTTCCGCAGATAGACTCGATTGAAGTATTCGCGGGTGTAACTCCAGTTCACGTCGTCGGTGTACATGGCGTTACGGTTGTAGCGAATCTTGAAGCGAATCTCGTACGCGGCATTGGTGAATTTTGGGTCCCGCCGGAGCGCATCGGCGCGCTCCCAGCCCTCGGGCTTGGCGAACAGAGTCTCCTTGCCGTAGGGCGTTAGCGTGAACTGCTCGATCACATACGACTCGCCGCGACGCAGATTGCGGGGCGGGAAGTAAGGCTGCAGTTCCCGGTTGTTGACGATGACCCTATTTGAGCGCGTATCGACGCGCCAGTTGTTGTAGTCGAAGCGATCGTGGGAATAGGGATTAAGGAACTTCACCTGAACCCGGTGGTAGGGCGAGTTGTCCCCGCCGGCCACCTCGATGTCCACTGCATTGCGCAGATCGTGAGTCAGGTTTTCCAGGACATCGTTTCCGTACTGGTCCATCGAGCGGACGGCCCAACTCCGGTCAAGGTGTTCCCGAAAAGCCAGCATCACGATAGTGAGCCCCAAGACCATCACCGACATAATGACGACCGCGAGGGTCGCTTCGATGAAGGTCCACCCGTCTTCCCGCGCGAGCCTCTTACGTAGCGCATTCATATGCTCTCCTCCCTGGCTATCTGTTGCTCGCCTGACGATTTCGTCGTTGCTTGTCCGTGTGCGGCTTATAGTTCGGCCGCTACCATCGAGCCGAAGAGGGTGATCCTCTTCTCCTCGAATTCGCCGCGGTTATGGCCGCGCTCCTGCCAGATCACCTGGACGTTGATGTTCCAGTAATCGGTCCCGATGCCGGTGGTGTTTTGATCGACCGGCTGCAGACCGCCATACTCGACCGTGCAGTAGATGTCATCGGTCGTGGTGGCCGGATCGCCCTCGTCGAGTTTGATCCGGGGGCCGCGACCGAAGTTACCAGCCCGGGTCTGCATGTCGCTGGGGTGGAAGTCGGTGTGAATCCGACCCTGCCAGTATTCGAGATACGACCGCGCGATCGAGAGCGCCTTGCGGTAGCGCATTTGCTCGTTCAGGTGGTCATATCCGAATCCGAGCGCCTGGAACGTCCCGACGCAGGCGATCGCCACGATCATCAACCCAACCACCAGTTGGACGAAGTCGATGCTTCCACGATCGTCCCGCATCCTTGCGATGCTGTTTCTGTCCATCTTGCTTCTCCTTGATTGCATTTTCTTCTTGGCCTTGACGAACTTTGCTGTGCCCTGTTGTTGTGCCCGGTTGCAGGGGGCGAACCTATTGGTTCAGGTCCACCTCGAACAACTTCGGGTTCTCCGCTACCAACGCCGCCGTCTCGCGATCGAGCAATCCCTTGTGCATCAGGCGCTGCAAGTCCTGGTCAAGCGACTGCATGCCCGATTTGCCGCCGGACTGAATGACGGACGGAATCTGGTAGATCTTGTCCTCACGAATCAGGTTGCGCACCGCGACGTTGGCCACC
Source organism: Calditrichota bacterium (assembly GCA_016867835.1). Taxonomy (NCBI): domain Bacteria; kingdom Pseudomonadati; phylum Calditrichota; species Calditrichota bacterium. Next base: position 17,669 of record VGIQ01000029.1, read on the forward strand.
ATCACTTCGCAGGCGATGGTTCGCCCTTGACCGCCCTTCTTGGGGAGCAGTTTCTGAGCGATGACCGCCTCGAGCGATTCCGCGAGCATCGACCGCACCTGCGTCTTCTGCGACGCCGGGAAGATGTCGATGACGCGGTCGATGGTCTTGGCCGCCGACGAGGTGTGCAGTGTCGCAAACACGAGATGCCCCGTCTCGGCTGCGGTCAGCGCGAGCGAGATCGTCTCGAGGTCCCGCATTTCGCCGACCAGGATGACGTCCGGGTCTTCACGCAGCGCCGAGCGCAGCGCATTGGCGAAACTGTGGGTGTTGGCGCCCAACTCCCGCTGGTTGATCAGGCAGTTGCGGCTCGAATGGTAGTATTCGATCGGGTCCTCGATTGTGATGACATGCAACTCCTTATATTCATTGATATAGTCGATGCATGCCGCGAGCGAGGTCGATTTGCCGCAGCCGGTTGGGCCGGTGAAGAGTAACAGCCCGCGATCGCGCAGACTGAGATCCTTCAAGACCTCCGGCAGCCCCAGTTCCTCGAAACCGCGGATGGACGAGGGAATCACCCGGAACGCCACCCCCAAACCATTGACCTGGGAATAGACGTTGACCCGGAAGCGAGCCTTCCCGTCGAGTTTGTGCGACAGGTCGATCTCTTTCATTTCCTCCAGCCGTTCCCACTGCTCGGCGGTGAGCAGTTTCCGCAGTTCGTCCTCAAGTTCCTCCGCAGCGGGCGGGGGCAGGTTCAACTTCCGCATCCGGCCATGAATACGCACCATCGGGATCGAGCCGGTGGAGATATGCAGGTCGGATGCACCTTGATCGACCGTGTAGTCGAGCAATTCATGAAAAGACTTCACGGACCGCCCTTAGTTGTGCTTTCAGAGTTTCCGTCGAGCGCCGGTTGGACCGGCGGCTCACGCCTTTTTAGAGATCGTCGCCGGTCGGGAGACCGTAGCCCTGGAAGCGGCCGGTCTGGACATCGAAGACGACCATATGGCCCGCTCCACCCTTCATTTCGGCCGTCGAAACGGCTTCGATGTTGGTGACCGGGTTGCCAATCAGGTTGAATGACCACTGGCGCATCGTCCCTTCGTCAGGCTCGAGGTATTCCAGTTCGATCAATTCATCGATGGTGGTTGGATCGACCCCGAAGTCCTGGCGAAACATCTTGACCGAGTTGTAGATAGCGCCGATGGTCGCCTGCGCATCCGAAGCCCTGGCGCCCTGGACATACTGGATGTAGATCGGCACCGAAATGGCGGCCAGGATCGCGACGATCACGACCACCACCAGCACTTCGATCAGGGTGAACCCACTGTCCCGTCTTTTGATCCTTGGAAGCATTACTGCATCTCCTGTTGGTTTGTTGAATCCCTTGGATTCGGTTGCTGCCCTGGTTCCCTCTACCGGTCAATCGAACCGGAGGGAATCCCGTATCCTGTAAACTGACCACCTTTTTGATCCGTATCGCCCTGCCGGACGATGAGCCGGACAACCTGCCCGGCACCGCCGCGGAATTGACCGGTCGATATTGCCATAATCTCTGTTATGGGGTCGCCGTTCATATTGATGTCCCACTCGGACATCAGGCGGCTGTCCCGGCGCCAGTAACCCTTGTCGATCAGTTCGGCAACGTCAATCGGCCGGGCGCCATAGTCCTTGCGATACATTTTGGCGGCGTTGTGAATGGCAGCCATCTGGGCTTGCAGATCGGCTACCTTTACGCCCTGGACATAGCGCGCATAGAAGGGAACCGAGATGGCGGCCAGGATCGAGAGGATGACCACGACGGTCAGAATCTCGATCAGCGTGAAGCCGTGCTCCTTGCGTATCCGATAGTTAGGCATGGTTGTCGTCTCCCTGTTCTTCTCGCGGGGCCTGTGGTTCATTAAACAGATAATATACTAACGATTTTGACGGGCGCAAGTCTTTTTTGAGTGACCTGCGACACATTGATGAATGTCTTCCTCCCGATCCGGAGACCAGAGGCATAGTAAGAAACGCAATAATGATACCACCGCCTCCTCCTCCCTCTTCCGGCGCCTCTCTTTCGCGCTTGGTTCGCTCTGGACGGCACTTACCAGCGGCACAGGGAGGCTGCCTTCCCACTCAATTGTGCAATAATAGTCGCGCGCGTGCAAACAATGCACACTCGAGCGTTCCTACAGGACCGGCTCAAGCGCATGCGGAGTCCTCGGACTTCATACCGCGCAAGGATCGCGCCGCGAAGGTGTCATTCACTACCTTCAGTGAGGGAACCAGCCAGCCGCTGTAAAACCGGATCATCCGGCTGGTAGCGCAACGCTTCCGCAAAGCATCGGCGGGCGGCTTCGGCCTGTCCGGAAGCCGCCAAGGTCCGGCCTCGCCGCACCAGGATCCTCGCCACCGCGCGGCCGGCTTCGGGCAGGTCGTCGCGCAGCGTTAGCGTCTGCCTGAATGCGGCAAGCGCCTCAGCCTCCCGGCCTTCTTCATCCCACAGCATCCCGAGCCGCAGCCAGGCTCGGGCATTGCCCGGCTGGTTATCAAGTTCCTGACGGAAATGTTCAGCGGCACCGGGCCGGTCGCCCTGACCGAGGGCGATGACAGCCAGTTCATAGTGTGCATACGGTGCACGGGGGTTGGCGCGTAAGGCTTCCTCATAGAGTCGCTTTGCGCCGGTCTCGTCTCCCAACCGGGCCAGCGCCGTCCCCTCAGTGAAGAAGCCGTAATCCCATCGCCGGGGGTCGATCCGACTGTTAGCCGCAAAGGGCAGATAGAGACCCAGAGCCAGAGCAATTCCCACTGTGGGCAGTTGACGGCGCAATAAATCCCCCCCGGTCCTCATCAAGCGCACCAGTTCGATAACTCCGACGGCTGCCAGAATGAAGAGCAGCGGGGTGACGGGATGCCGGAACCGCCCGTTGACGAAGAACGGGACCACCGCCAGGTAATATAGAAAAACGGCACCTGCTATGATCTGGACGCTCCACTGCCGTCGCTGCAGGACGATTCCGATCAACGCCGCGGACAGCGCAACCGGCAGACCCAGCCAGAGCAGGTAACGCAGGACCGGGTAGCGGTGCGCCTGATAGTAGAGGTCGCGGTTGTTGGAGATCTCGTGATGGTTCCAAAAGAGCCCGGCTTTGCGCAGTGACCGGCCGGCCCAGCCCACCGGATCTGCGGCGATCTCCCGGAAGCCCTCCCCCCAATAGTATTTATCGACCTCCGCCGGTCTCATCTTGCGACCGGACTTCGACTCTGCCATCGCGACGATCGTCTCCCATCCCCAGCCGACTCCGATGCCGGGCAGAGTCGCCGAGATGCCGTCCGAATTAGGATGATTGCCGATGTAAAAGTTGACGCCGCCTTGCGCCGAGAGCGGTATCGGCCCGGATCCTGTCAGCAGGTGCAGCATCATCACCAGCATCAACGGTCCAGCGAGCGCAGCGGTGAACCGCAAAACCCCGCGCCCACCATCCCGGCGATAGATGGCATAAAAGGCGAGAGGTCCCAGCGCCAGAACCGTGGGGCGAGTCAATGCGCCGAGTGCCAGATAAAGCCCGGCTCGAATGGCACTTCGACCGCTCGATGCCTTACCTGTCAATTCTGAGATTAAGAGCAAGAGCAGGAAGACTTCCAGCGTCGTTGGGAGGAGTTCCAGGTCGAAATAGACCATCATCCCGCTGAGTGCCATCGCCAGCCCCGCTATCAACCCGGCAGAAGGGCTGGCGATGCGGGACGCTATCTTCGCTACGAGCAGCGCATTAGCGACACCCAGGCCGATCTGAAGCAAGGTTGGCAGCAACAGCCCCGGCCCCAACAGCAGGAAGACAACCCCTAATAGTAAAGGATAGAGCGGCGGTCGAAACGGCCAGGCGATGTGAGCCTCGCCTCGAGCCAGAGACGAAGCCATATCATAATACTCAGCCGCGTCCCACATCGGCACGAGGTAGAAGGGCGTCCCGTAATACTGGACGAAGTAGAGGATTCGCACTCCCAGCGCCACTCCGATAATGACCAGAAGTTGGAGCCGGCTTAGTGCGGGGGGGTGGTCCGGTTCCACAGGTAGGTGTTGCGCGGCCGACCCGTTCGGGACGGCTCAGGATAGTCCGTGGTCCAGTGCAAGCCCCGGCTTTCCCGGCGGCGCAGCGCAGACCGGATGATGAGGGAGGCTACCAGTGCGATATTGCGCAGTTCAACCAGTCCCAAGGTGAGACGCGACCGCCGGGCGAGATCGTCGATCTCCCGACGAATCAGTTCGACTCGGCGATGCGCCCGCTCGAGCCGGAGATTGCTGCGAACAATCCCGACATAATCGGTCATCAAGCGGCGGATCTGCTCGCGATCGCTGGAGACCAGCACCCATTCCTCTCCCCCATCGCTTGTTACCAGGGGCACTGGATAATCGGGGAGCGCAACCGGGGCGCTTATCTCTTCCAATTCAAGTGCTGCCCGCATCGCCGCCCGATGAGCAAAGACGACCGCTTCGAGCAGCGAATTGGAGGCGAGCCGGTTGGCGCCATGAACGCCCGACATCGCCACTTCGCCCGCCGCATAGAGTCCGCGCAGACTGCTACGGCTATCGATGTCGGTTACGACACCGCCGCACATATAGTGCGCCGCCGGAACGACCGGTATCCACTCCCGGGTGATGTCGAGGTTCTGTTTCAAACAGGCGCGGTAGATGCCGGGAAAGCGTTCCCGCACCTCGTCAGGGCGCCGGGAGGTGATGTCGAGCCAAAGGTGATCGAGGCCGCGGCTCTTCATTTCGCGGTCAATAGCCCGGGCGACGATGTCGCGGGGAGCGAGATCGGCGAGCGGATGGTAGTCGCGCATGAAGGCGTGCCCATCGGGGAGGCGCAAAATGCCGCCAAAGCCGCGCACGGCTTCGGAGATGAGGAAGACCGGTCCATCCGTCTCCCGGCCTGTTGATCGGGAGGATTCGACAGATGCGGTATAGAGTGCCGTCGGGTGAAACTGCATGAATTCGAGGTTTGCGAGTCGAACGCCGGCGCGCCTGGCAAGCGCCAGCCCGTCGCCGGTCGCAATGTCGGGATTGGTGGTGTGAAGATAGACCTGACCGCACCCGCCGGTCGCCAGGAAGACCACCTGAGCCTGCCGCGGTTCGACGCCACCATCCCGGGTCAGGACCCAGGCTCCGCTGCAGCGGCGGTGTTGGTCGCTTCCGGTTACGATCAAATCGAGAGCCGCCGAATGCTCCTCGACGGTGATGTTAGGGTGTTCGAGGGCTCGACGGACGAGCGATTGCTCGACCTCGGCGCCGGTCTGGTCGGCGCGATGAACGATCCGGTCGCGATGGTGCCCGCCTTCCCGGCCCAGTGCAAGCTGCCGCTTGCCGCCTTCCCAGTAGGTTGAGAACTCGACCCCGCGAGCCATCAGTTCCTTCAGGCGCTGCGGTCCTTCCTGCACCATCACCCGAACCGCGCGGCGGTTGCAGAGGCCGGCACCGGCTTCGAGAGTATCGTGAACGTGCTGGGAAAAGGTGTCGCCCTTCCCGACGACCGCTGCAATGCCCCCCTGGGCGTAGTTGGTGTTCGACTCGGTATGCCGCTTCTTGGTCACCAATAAGACCCGCCCCCGTTCAGCGGCGTCGAGCGCGAAGGTCAGACCGGCGATGCCCGATCCGATCACCAGAAAGTCAGCGTCCATTCCTATCCGGTGATGGTATCATACCTGCCATCACCATATCTCTGCGCTCTTCAACTTTGCTCACTCCTTTGATAGACCACTCGCTGCGGGAATGGAATCTCGATCCCTTCCTCCCGGTAGCGCTTGACAATCCGCTTCATGAACTCGTGCTTGATTAGATATTGGTCGGTGAACTGTTGGCCTCTAAGGATGACGGTGAAATCGATGGACGACTCACTGAAGGTGTGGAATCGAATGAACGGCTCGTGATCAGGAACGCCGCCTTCGACGCGCTGCATCACCTCCCGGGCAATCTCGATCGTTACCTGCTCGACTTTCGCGAGGTCGCTGCCGTAAGCCACGCCCATCTGCACCAGTACCGAGAGGACGGCGTCGGGCTGATTGTAGTTGACGGCTATCGATGAGGCCATCTTGGAGTTAGGCACGATGATCAGGTTGTTGCTGAGCGCCCGGATGGTGGTATTGCGCCAGTTGATGTCGGTCACGAAACCCTCCCGTCCGGCATCGACCTGCACGAAGTCGCCGACCTTGACCTGTTTGGAAAGCAGTATCTGGATTCCGGCGAACAGGTTGGAGAGGGTATCCTGCAATGCCAGGGCGACCGCCAAGCCGCCCACGCCGAGTGCGGTCAGGACCGGGGCGATCGAGACCCCGATAGTGTGGAGCGCAAGGGCAATCCCAAGCCCCCAGACACCGATCCGTCCGAGCACCTTGAAAATCGTCGTCGAAGCCGGGCCGGCTTCCCCGGCCGTCGAGACCTGAATCAAGTCCCCGGCCAGCCGGGATCCGACGGCCGTAACGGCAATCACCAGATAAAATTGGAGCCATTTGGCGATGCCGGTCGCGATCTTCGCGGCGAGCGGCATAAAGGGCGCGGCGACGATCAGCCCTATGATGAGCATCCAGACCGGCAGATGCCGCCGTAACGCCCGGATGATCAACTCGTCGCCTTCCCACGGCGTCTTTTGCGCCAGTTTCTTCAGCGCCCGCAGGACGATCAGGTCGATCAGCAGACCGAGCAGAAAGGTGCCGCCGGCTATGCCAAGCGGCCACCACCAGGAAAAGAGAAATTCGCGGGATTGCTCCATATTGATTTGGGCCACAGATGATTGAGTGTATGTTAAACCGTCGTCCTTGAAAGGTGGATTTCCGATCTAACTGCGCGGTAGTCGGATTGGTATCCGGACCTACGCGGATCAGCCTGGCTTGCGATGGGAGGATGATACTTATCAGTACAGAAAAGTGTTGACTTGGAGGGCGGACAGGAATGTCCGCCCTCCAAAAACGAGCTTTCAACTTAGGGCGGACAGGAATGTCCGCCCTCCAAAAACGGCTTTCAACTTAGGGCGGACAGGAATGTCCGCCCTCCATGAACGGCAACAATAGCATGCACCCATCAATAGAATGCAAGACTGTATGATCACTAATATACCGCAGGCGTCTCGTCTATCAAAACGCGACGCCCGCCGATTTCTGTACGGCGGGCGTCAGTCGAAGAATGCCGTTGAACTTATTCCGGCGCTTTGGGATGGTGCATCATACCGCCATGCGTTGGGCCGTGAGGACCCGGCTTGGAGCCATGTTCCCGGCAGTCGTCGCACTCGCCATCTCTATCGTCGTCGTCTCCGTCACGCATACCGAACTTCATCATTCGATGCTTGCCACCCGGACCGCCCATTTTGAGCAAGTGTGCATCGAACCGAATGCGCTGGTCGGCGGTCAGCATCTCGCGCACCTTCGCGACCATTGCGGTGTGCATTTTCACCTGCTCTTCGTGGAACTTGCCGATGCGGGCAGCGAGCCCGTCGATCTCTTTCTGATTCACCTTCTCGGCAGTCATCGCCAGTTGCAACTTGGCGTGGATGTCGTGCATTTCAGCCTGTCTTTCGATCATCTTGCGGTGATGTTCGAGGCCCATCTTCTCGATGTCCTTCATCTTGTCGGCGGGCAGATCCAGCCCCTTCAACATTCCCAACATCATCCCGCCGTGCATCCCTTTGCCTCCCATCCCCCCGTGCATCGGGCAGGCGTAGGCGCCTGTCACGATCAAGGCCAGGGCTATCAGCAGCGTAAGCGCTGCGGTCGTCTTCCTCATTGTGGTTCATCCTTAGATTTGAATTTTGCGCCCGGGTGGCGAATGCGCGCTTCGTCGTGAAGGAGCAGTTTGCGAAAGATGAGCCGGCGGTCTTCGGGCGGTATGGTCTCCCGCCATTCGACCAGCCGCCCGTGAAACCGCTCCTGCATACTGCTGCGAAGCGTCGCCAAACTTTCCGACACCGCCCGGACGCGTGCGGTATCGAGTTGTTCATCGGAAAGGAGATCGACTAGTAGGGACGAAAGCCGCCGCTGCTCGGAGCCGAGAGGCGATAGTTCGCGGTGCAGGTCGTCGCGCAGTTGTCGTCCCGGCGGATCCGGCCAGTGCATTCGCCCCGGCCAGGCACCGGGCGGCATCCCGGGGTGAGGATGATGGTGCGACACGGCCATGAAGATTGCCACTCCCAGTGCCACATTGAGCGTCCAGGAGACAATCAGGAGGACTACCAGCCAACGTTTCGGCGTCACCGTCCATTCCCTTCGCCTGCTGTCAGAGACGCCATCAGGTCATCGAACTGGCCGTCGCTCTCGGCATAGACCGCCCCTGCAGCGCTCGCATCCTCAGCGGTCAGGCGGCCCTCCTGCAGCGCTGCGCCGATCGCAAGTCCAAGCAACAAACCAGCCACGGTCCCGCCAAGCGCCAAGATTCGGTCGCGTCGCCGGAGCAACGGCAGCCGGCCGCTTTGCAACCGCTTCAGCACCTTTGGCGACACATAGGCCGGCCCGGGCTTAGGCAGTGCTTCAATGCCGCGCGCCAGGCGATTGTCGAATGCGAGCAGTGACTGGCACTCCGGGCAGCCTGCGGCATGTTCGGCCCACGTCTGCCATTCCGCATCATCTTCCGCAAGTGCAAGGAGATGCGGGATACGAGTGCGATAGATGTCGCAAGCGGTCAGGTATTCGTCCTTCGGGGTCATTTCTCCTTCCTCTATAAGTGCAACGTCCGGACCGCACAATTCACGCGCGGCCGAGCAGCATTTCCCACACCAGGGTCAAAGGAAGTCCCATCACATTAAAGAAACAGCCTTCGATCCGGTCGATGAGCAGCGCTCCGCGGCCCTGTATCCCGTAGGCTCCAGCCTTGTCAAGCGGCTCGCCGGTGGTGAGGTAGTCTTCGATCTCGTCGCGGGTTGAGTTGCGGAACCAGATGCGTGTCATCCGGTGACCTTGCTGAATCCGTCCTGATTTGCTTTCGATCAAGGCGACACCGGTCCAGACCCGATGCTCCCGATCAACCAGCCGCAGCAGCATCCTCCGGGCGTCATTCAGGTCCGCCGGTTTGCCGAGCGGTTCACCATCCAGATCGACAAGAGTGTCGGCGCCCAGAACAAGTTGTCCGCCGGCTCTGTCGAGCACCGACCGCGCTTTGGCAAGCGCGTTCGCTTCGACGATGTCGGCGAAGTTGCCATGCGTAGGAATCGCTTCATGCCCGCCCGGCGCAATCACCCGGAAGGGAACGCCGATCTGCTCGAGCAGCATCCGGCGGCGCGGGCTGGTCGAAGCGAGAACTATCTCGGGCAGACGAATGCTATCCGGCATAAAGTGCTGCCAGACCGATGACCATGACTGCCTTTAGACTGTTGCTGATCCAACGCAGGACGCGGGCTTCCGTCGCAAAAAAAAGCCGAATGGCAATCGCCGCAAGCGGCAGATCAACACCTATCAGGACGATCCGGGCATAGTCGCTGTCCAAGGTCCCCGCGCGATATGGCAGTGGTGAGACGACGATCAATATCAGCAGCACCAGGGCTGAAGACAGGGTTG
>VGIQ01000030.1 GCA_016867835.1 Calditrichota bacterium
CCCGATTCGCCGTATGCAGCCGCCGGCTAATTCAAGAAAAACACTCGGGAGGAACTCGATCGGTTCGACGGCGGGACCGACCTTTAGGCGGGGCAGTGCGAGGAGTCGGACACTCGTGACGAAGCGTGGCGCCGGTCGGGACCCGGGAGCAGACATACCTTATAATATAGCGCTTCACCGGGCACTTTGCAAGGGAGGAGAGGGAGAGCCCTTACCTCATGTCAGGCACATGGGTAGTATCTGTCTGGGGTGAGAGCGGAGTAATGCAGTTTCGTCGTCCCCGCGAAGGCGGGGATCCAGACTGAAGAGAAGATTGGGTTCCCGCCTTCATGGGAACGACATCCTCTTTCGCCAACGTTATCAACTTGATGCCAGGTTAACGACGTAGGCAGAAGTGGCAGCTTAACTCATCACACTTTGAGTCAGCCAAATGGACTGATGTAAGTCCTCAAAATGGCGCTGAATCACTTCACCATAACTGTAGTCAATCCGTCGCCGGTCAAATACCGCCGGACAACTGCGCCGACGCCTTCCGAATCTACCTTCTTCAATGCCTCTATTAGGTGCGTCCGCGCTTCGGGATCGCCCCAATAGTAGTCCCCCGTCGCCATCGACCAAGCTTGGCCGATCCGGGACATATCGCGCATCAGCGCCCGTCCAGAGATCGCTGCAACGAGGCGTTCGACTTCTTCGTCCTTGAAAGCATGAACATCAAATTCATCGAGCAGTTCCCGAATGCCCGCTTCCGCCCTATCGAGGTTCTCGGGCCGGGTCGCAAGGGTGATCTCCCAGACAGCACCCAGCGACACGCTGCTGCGATCCGAAGCCATTAACGACGCGTGAAGCGAGAGCGAACTACCCAGCGAGTAGGCCAGCCCGCGCTGTTCGCGAAGGACCGTCCCCATTCGGTCGGAGAGCCAGGCATTGGCAAGCACCAATGCTGCCCGATCGGCAGGATCGATGCCGCGAATGACCTTCCCCATCACGACCGCGCCCTGTGCCCGGCCCAAGTGCAAGGTATCCCGAAGTTGACCGGCGGAAATGCTGTCGAATCGCACCACGAGGGGCATCGGCTTAAGATCGTCGTTGCCTTTTGGTGGAAGCGGCTGCAAACGCCTCAAGTTCGTCAAGCGAGATTGCAATCCCTGGGTGATCTTCATCTCGTCGGCCGGACCGGAGGCGGAAGCGATCATCGACTCTGGTGCGATCAAGGCGAATCGCACCTTTTCAATCAACGCGACGTCGAATCCCTCGACATCGCCATAGACGCTGCGGCATAGAGGATGATCCTCGCCCAACAGCAACTTGCGCAAGTGCATCGAGCCTGCTGCAGCAGGGCTGCGCCCCGATGCTGTCCGGCCGGCTCTGGCGCGGTCCTTGGCGGCCGCGAGCGCCTTCTCAGCAACCGACGTCGTCAATAGATCGGCAGCAAACCTGATCCCTTCATCCCACTTGTCGGGGAGCATCTCCAGCCGGATAAACGAGTAATCCGGCGAGGTGTAATAGTCATCGTAAGGGATGGACGGGTCGTCCGCGCATTTGAGCGAGATGGCGAGATCGTCCTTCCGGTTGGCAAGCGCCGTCCCGCCCGAGGCAGCCTCCTCGAGGCACCTATGGAGCAGATCGACCGCGCCGGCTCCGAAGCGAGCGTCAATATCGCTGCGACCTTTGAACAGAATATGCAGCGCAAAGACCCGCGCCGAAGGATCGCTCCGGACGATGGTGGTGATCCCGCCGCTCGATTGGGAACGTGTCAGCGAGGCCGCTTGGGATAACCTCTCCGTGGTTGCAGTGTCGGCCGGTTCGATTGCCATTGCCAGCCCTCTGCCGCCCAGAAATTCCTTCGCAACGCGCTGAACGTCCGACGGCTTTAGCGCGCCAAGTCTCTCCTCCCACGATGCAAACGCATCCCAACCCGCCGCCGCCCAATAGCGGGCATACATGATCCCGAAGTAATGGAGCCGTTCGCTGTTGAAGTAGAGATCGGAGCGATACTGCCCGGCAAAACGGGCGATCTCCTGTGGTTCAACGCCTCTCTCAATGATCTTATTGACCTGAAGATCGACGATGTTGCGAATTGCCTCTTCGCTTTCTGTCTCACGGCTTGATGAAATCGAAATCTGAAAGATGCTTATATCCGGGTCGAGGATGATATCGCTGCCGCCCCTGACACCTGCCGGAAGCACTGCCTTTAGCCGACTATCGAGGATTCCCGAGAGCGCCAGCGTCGCCGGGAAGTCGGACGACCGGGGCGATGGTGCAGGGAAGGCTATCTGAAGGTGCCGGCGGTCGTCGCTGCCGGCTCGCTCGAGTGCGCCAAGCCCCGCAAGAGCCTCGAAGTCCGGCGCTGCCAATTGTCGGCGGTGAGGGAGTTCTGCAGGAGGATAAGCCGTCAAGGTCCGGTCGAGCCAACCAATTAGGGTGTCGGGACCAAAGTCCCCGGTGACAAAGAGCAGGCAGTTGTTAGGCTGATACCACCGGTGATAAAAGGCGAGCACTGAATCGCGCTCCAGTCGGGCGATGCTCTCTTCGGTGCCGAGCACCTCTCGCGACAGCGGCGAACCACCGAAGAGCGCTTCCCTGAAGAGCCGGTCGGGGTCTTCGCCCGCGGCTTTGCCTTTGGCGATCTCCTCCATCACAATACCGCGCTCCTTGTTGAACTTGTGCGGCGGGAGCGTCGAAGCGAAGACCATTTCGGCGAGGATCGGGAAGCCCTCTCCGAACTTCGATCCCTCTACGAGGAGCATAAAGTTCGTAAAGTGCGAACCGGTGTGAGCGTTGTGGTAGGCGCCGATCCGGTCGAATGCGGCGTAAATTTCGGCTTGGGAGTGTTCTATGGTGCCGTTGAAAAGGAGATGCTCGAGGAAATGCGCGGCACCCCAGGTGTGCCACGTCTCGTCACGCGCCCCCGCGTTGATCACTATATTGGCAGCGATCATCGGCACCGAGTGATTCGGCACCAGGACGTAGTCCATTCCATTGGACAGCCGCCCAACCCGGGACGGCGCGGCATAGGAAGAGGCAGCCAGAAGAAGGATGAGGAAAAGTGCCGGCATTGTTCTGCGTGGTAAGAGTGCGATGCTAATCAATATCGCCTCAATCGGGCGGGCTTTCGCCTGCTGTCGGTGCTTGCCAACGACGCAGCGCAAAATATCCCTTCACATTGGGTAACCCCGTCCTCTTCACCCGCCTCCAAATAAGAGTATCCGATTCGAACGACAGACAGATCAGCCCCGACTTCTTACTCTCACTTGCGCCTTCGAGCGTTCAGACTACTTGACAGCCCAACTGAGGACATATATATTACTTGACTGTTAGCACTCGCCTGCCTATAGTGCTAATAGTTTTATGCAGTCAACCGAAGTATTTTCAACAACATCAAGGAGACCATCAAATGGCCATTCAACCGATTGATGAACGAGTCCTGATCAAGCCGCTCGAGCAGGAAGAGCGGAAGGTCGGCTCGATCATCATCCCCGACACCGCCAAGGAGCGGCCCCAAATGGGCGAAGTGATCGCCGTCGGCGATGACGTCACTCACGAGAAGGAGACGCGCAAGAAGTTGTCCGAACTGGTCAAGGTCGGAGACCGCGTCATCTATGCCAAGTATGGCGGCACCGAGGTGAAGATCGACGGCGTCGAGCACCTCATCGTATCGCGTAACGATATCCTCGCCGTGGTCAGATGAAGTTGGAAAGTTAGATAGTTGGAAAGTTAGAAAGTCCGGAATTAGGTAAGTTGGCCTTGAAGAAAGGCTCGTTTTCCGAATACCAGCAACTTTTCAACTTTCAAACTCAACTTCAACGCCAATCACAATCACTATCACAAAGGAAACTCAATATGGCAGCCAAGGAAATCATCTTCGACCTCGATGCGCGTCAGGCGATGAAGCGCGGGGTCGATAAACTGACCGATGCGGTCAAGGCAACACTCGGGCCCAAGGGCCGTAACGTCCTGATCGAGAAGAAGTTCGGCGCTCCGCTTTCGACCAAAGACGGCGTCACGGTCGCCAAGGAAGTCGAACTCGAAGACCCGATCGAGAACATGGGCGCTCAAATGGTGCGTGAAGTCGCCTCGAAGACCTCCGACGTCGCCGGCGATGGCACCACCACCGCCACCGTTCTGGCCCAGGCGATTTTTGCCGAAGGCCTTCGCAATGTTGTCGCCGGAGCCAATCCGATGGACTTGAAGCGCGGCATCGAAGTCGCCGTCAAGGAAGTCGTCGCGTCGCTCCAGTCGATCTCCAAGCCGGTCGGTGCCAACTGGGACGAGATCGCCCAGGTCGGTGCCATCTCGGCTAACAACGACGAACGGATCGGCAAACTGATCGCCGAAGCGATGGAGAAGGTCGGTAAGGACGGCGTCATCACCGTCGAAGAAGCCAAGGGCACCGAGACCACCGTTGAACTGGTCGAAGGAATGCAGTTCGACCGCGGTTACCTATCGCCCTACTTCATCACCAACCCCGACAATATGGAAGCGGGCCTCGACGAGCCTCTCATTCTGATCTACGACAAGAAGATCAGTTTGATGAAAGACCTCCTGCCGGTGCTCGAGAAGGTAGCTCAGATGGGTCGCAGCCTGCTGATCATCGCGGAAGACGTCGAAGGCGAAGCGCTCGCCACGCTCGTCGTCAATAAACTGCGCGGTACGCTGAAGGTTTGCGCCGTCAAAGCGCCCGGATTCGGCGACCGACGCAAGGCGATGCTCGAGGACATCGCAGTCCTGACGGGCGGCCGGGTGATCTCCGAGGAAGCCGGCTTCAAACTCGAGAACGCCGTCGTCAGCGACCTCGGCAAAGCCAAGCGCGTGACTATCGACAAGGACAACACCACCATCGTCGAGGGCATGGGCGCCAAGGCCGAAATCAAGGGCCGCTGCGACCAGATCCGCAAGCAGATCGACACTACCACCTCCGACTACGACCGCGAGAAACTCCAGGAGCGGCTCGCCAAGTTGTCGGGCGGTGTCGCGGTGCTGAAGATCGGTGCGGCGACCGAGGTCGAAATGAAAGAGACCAAAGCCCGCGTCGAAGACGCACTACACGCTACTCGCGCAGCTGTCGAAGAGGGCATCATCCCCGGCGGCGGCGTCGCGCTGCTGCGTGCCCAGGCGGCGCTCGACACATTGTCGCTCGAAGGCGATCAAGCCCTCGGCATCAAGATCATCCGTCGCGCGGTCGAAGAACCGATCCGACAAATCTGCCACAATACCGGCGTTGAGTCGTCGGTGGTGGTCGAAAAGGTGCGCAACGGCAAGGACGCGTTCGGTTTCAACGCCCGCACCGAGGTCTTCGAAGACCTCTACAAGGCCGGCGTGATCGACCCGACCAAGGTGGCGCGCTGCGCATTGGAGAATGCCGCTTCGGTGGCGTCGCTCCTGCTGATGACCGATGCGGTAATCTTCGAGAGGCCGGAGAAGAAGGAGGCGATGCCTCCGATGCCGCATGGCGGCGGTATGGGCGGGATGGACTACTAAAGTAGTCCAATTGACGGGTGCAGATTGGATGCACAAAGGGGCTGTCCCACAATTTTGGGGCAGCCCCTTCTCTTAGTTCTAAACTACCGGCCTATGTATAAGGGCAGGCAACCTGCCGGCCAATTCCAATATCCCTCAGTGGCGGCATCGCTTCGGCGCAGTCTGGCTGCGCAATCGGACACCGGGTTCGAAACGGGCAGCCCGATGGCTTACGGAGCGGAGTCGGGACGTCCCCGGTCAGGATGATCCTCTTACGCGATGCTGCCCCTTTCGGATCGGGCAGCGGCACTGCCGACAAGAGCGCTTTCGTGTAGGGATGCCGCGGGTCGTGATTCACCTGATCCGATGGCCCTATCTCAACCAGATTCCCCAAATACATCACTGCTATCCGTTTCGAAACGTGCTCCACCACCGAAAGATCGTGCGCCACAAAGAGGAAGGTCAGTTTGAACTCATCCTGCAAGTCCTGCATCAGGTTGATCACCTGAGCCTGAATTGAGACGTCGAGCGCCGACACCGGCTCGTCGGCAATAATCACCCGTGGGTTGGTCGCGAGAGCTCGCGCCAGTCCGATTCGCTGCCTCTGGCCGCCGGAGAACTCATGCGGATAACGTTGAGCCTGCTCCGGATTTAGTCCCACCTTTTGCAACAGCCAGCCGACCCGTTCGATGCGCTCAGCCTTGGCCATCGTGGTGTGAATAAGGAGCGGCTCTTCGACGATCTTCATCACCGTCAGGCGCGGATTGAGCGACGCAAAGGGGTCTTGAAAGACCATCTGAATCGCTCTCCGATACGGCCGCATAGCGCGCTTCGACAACCGCGTCAAGTTGACCTTCTCGCCATTCTCAAGGTTCAGCCAGATATCGCCCTCGACAATGGTGTCGGGGTTGACCGAGCGGAGGATGTTTATGAGTGCGCGCCCAACGGTCGTCTTGCCGCAGCCGGACTCACCTACCAATCCCAACGTTTCGCCTTCGATCAAATCGAATGAGACGCCATCGACAGCCTTCACTTCAGCAATCTTTCCAAGGAAGACACCGCCATAGACCGGGAATCGGACGCGCAGGTCGCGCACTTCGATGACCGGGCGGCTCACTGGACAGCCTCCGCTGAAGGTGAGATCGAAGCCGGCGAGGAACTCGCTTCATTCCCGTAAAGATGACACCTTACCTGACGTCCCGGTGCGATGGTCATCAGTTCCGGTTCGACTTGTTGGCAGATCGGCATCACGCGCTCGCATCTGCTGGCGAACTTACAGCCGGGCGGCAGGTTGATGATCGACGGGACGGTGCCGGGAATATTATAGAGGCGGTGCTGCTTTTGCAGGTCGGGACGAGGCAGTGACTTAAGCAACCCGACAGTGTAGGGATGGAGCGGTTCTTCGAAAAGCGGCCCAACCGGCGCGACTTCCTGGATCATCCCCCCATACATCACGATGACGCGCTGGCAGGTCTCGGCAATCACGGCGAGGTCGTGAGTGATCAACATGATGGCCGAGCCGGGACGCCGCTCCTTCAATTGCAGCATCAGATCGATGATTTGTGCTTGAATCGTCACATCGAGCGCGGTGGTCGGTTCGTCTGCAATGAGCAAAGCCGGGTCGCAGGCGAGCGCCATCGCGATCATCACCCGCTGGCGCATCCCGCCCGAGTACTGATGGGGATAGTCTTTCATTCGCCGGCCGGCATCGGGGATGCCGACCTGCTCAAGCATCTTGACGGCGTGCCCGACGACCTGCTCGCGCGGAACGTGCTCGTGGTAACGGACGATCTCCTCGATTTGCATCCCGATGGTGAAGACCGGGTTGAGCGAGGTCATCGGCTCCTGGAAGATCATCGCGATCTCCTTGCCTCGCACCATATACATCTCGGTGAGCGGCAGTTTCAGGAGGTCGCGGCCCTGAAAGAGCACTTCCCCGGCTACGATCTCGCCGGGTGGATTGGGAATCAGCCGGACCAGCGAGAGCGCCGTAACCGATTTACCAGAGCCTGATTCGCCGACGATCCCCAGCATTTCGCCCGGGTGGACGTCGAAATCGACGCCATCGACGGCTTTGGCGAGTCCGGCTTCGGTGCGGAAGTGGGTCTTCAGCCCCCGGACGCGCGCAAGGGGGGAGGGAGATACTGAAGGTCGAGTTTCTGAAGGCAAATGGCGGTATCTATTTCAGGTGATTCTAACGCCTTTGATCATGGCAATCTGCTTGCCGATGATCTTTTTTCGGTCCCTCCCCTTATCCACACCCTCACCGTCCCATCCCGCCCGCCGCTGGCGAGGCGCTTCGAATCGGGACTAAAAGCGAGAGTCTGGACGGTTCCGGTGTGCCCCTCCAAAACGGCGGTTTCCCGCCTGGTGGAGGCGTCCCAAATGTAGGTTCTTTTATCCTTGCCCCCCGCGGCGATCCATCTCCCATCAGGGCTGACCGCGATGCAGAAGACCGGGCCGCGCGGCGCCCTGGTGGTCCAGAGCGGTGTATCGGTGACCCGCGCCGTAGGTTTGGATTCCGTCCGCGGGGCGCTCTCAAGCGCCGCGGCGACATCCCAGAGCGCGGCGCTGTTGTCGCTGCCCGAAGACGCAAGTCGGCGCCCATCCGGGAGCCATCCCACCCCCGTCACCGCGCCGCCGTGAAGGATCATCCGCAGCCACTCCTCGCCCGTGGCGACGTCCCACACCTTCGCTCGCCGGTCACCGCAGCCGCTGGCAAGCATCGTCCCGTTCGGGCTGAACGAGACCGCAAAGAGCGCACCACCCTGTAACGGCAGTGAAGTCTCCAGGACGCCGGTCGCAACTTTCCATATCTTTAGGCCCCGGTCGTCATCTCCGGCTGCAAGTAGCCTACCGTCCGGGCTGAAGTCAAGGGCAAAGACCCGGCTCCGCGCACCCTCGATAGTCCGTACCAGTTCGCCGGTTGCAGCATCCCAAATCAGGATACACTTCTTTTCGCAACCCACGGCGACGAGACTTCCATCCGGGCTGACCGCGAGCGAGTAGATCCACCCCTTGTCGCTATGAAAGGTATCGAGCGGACTCCCGGTCGAGGCTTCCCAGACGATTACCTGCTGATCTGCTCCGGCACTGTAAAGTCGCTCCTCATCCGGCGCCCACCGGACGGCATAGACCCAGTCGGTGTGGCCTTCAAGGACGGTCATCAGGGTCCAATTCGGATTCGCCAAACTATCATCGACGCTTCCCCACATCATCATCAGCACCAACATCATCATCGAGCATCATCCCCGCTCGATCTTCAGGAGCAGCAACTTCCGGTTGACGCTCACTTGCGACAATTTGCCGCCCGGCAGACTCGCTTCGAAAGCCTGCCTAACCTTCTGATAGAGCCGCGTCGGCTGGCGATACCGCTCGGGGTCGCACCAGACGAGGTAGTCGAGCGTCCCCGCCGAGACGGTGTTTTCCTTGTAGCGCCTGTTCTTCGAGACCTCGTCCCAAAGGTCGAGGAAGGTCATCTGGATCGCTTCGGTCTGGTCGGTCGAGAAGGCGCCTTCGATGCTGACGACGACCTTATACTGGACGCCCGACTTGACGTCGTCCTTCCAGTAGGCGGTGATGCGGGCCAGCACTTTGTCGATGGCGTCGTTGACGGCGTTTTCAATCAACACCTTGTCGCCGACGTTCGCCGAGGGTGAATAGCCGGTCTCGGTGCCGAGCAGCCGCGCGGTGGTCGTCTCGTAAGCGCGGACGTTGACCGAAGCCTTGCGGGTGTTGTGGGCGGTGTTCTCGAGGCTCACTTCGTAGGTGATATAGACATCCGAGCCGATTGAGAGCGCAAGTGCATAAGAGGGGTCTTCAGAGAGCCCTTTGATCATCCCCTGCGCAGCGGCGAGTTCCTGCAGTGCGGCTTGCTGTTCAGGGACGACCACGTCATATTGGCGCTGGGTCAGATAGCCCTCGATCACCTTGGCAGCGTGCGAGAGGTTGGGGTTGGAGGCGAGCACTTCGATCGGCGATTCGCCTTTCCTGACGGCTGGAATGACCATCAGGAAGGGGTTGCCAAGCGCCTCGGCGATCTCCTCGCGAGCAGGTAGTATGCCCTTCGCGTTGAGCCAGTCTTGAATCGCCGACTTGTTGATCTTGAACGCCTTCTCGATGGTCAATTCATATTCGGCGTTCTTCTTTATTTCGCGCTTGATGCGGCTGATCAGGTCGCTCCCTTCCCAGGCAATAAACCGCTGGACGTTGCCGGCGTCGAAGAACTCCTCTTCGATGCGCACGAACGCTCCGCGCTCAGTCTCTTTGCCAAGCAGCGGGTCGGTGCCGCCGAAGAGGACGAACCAGACCGCGGCTTTGCGCGCGTCGAAGAGGGCTTCCTCGAGGAGGAAGTTGTTCAAGTCTTTCTTCTTGCCCTGGCCTTTATCCCAGTAGCCGATGCCGGTGGCGCGGACGGCGACTTCGGTCGGCGAGACCGATTCGACAAGGGTCGCCATCTTCGACCGCGGCAGGTTGGAGGCGGCCGCGGGGAAGACCAATGCAATGGGCAGCAGAAATGTGATTAAGTTGGATACTGATGACTTAGTCATAGGAACTCCGGGTGGAGAAAATCGTCGATTGCTATCTGCCGTCGGGAATGGTCGTCGGGAATCGTTATCAAGTTTGGTGAACGGATGCAAGAACTTTATGCATCCTTAGCGTCCCCTCACTTCCCCAACGCTCCTTGAATCAACCCCGCCGGGTCGAACGGCAGTTGCGGCGGGCTCCAGTGAAGGTAAAGTCCCACCATCACCCCCGAATGATCGACCACCGGGAAGGGATAGTCCGGATCCGCGACCCCGCTCCAGTCGCCCGGCTTCAGGTCCACCGTCCAGACGTCTGACTCCGGGTAGAGCCGGTAGCCGAGCCGGAGACCGTAGTTCAGATCCGGCGAAGATGCCCATTCAAGATTCACCGCCCCTTCGACGCCGATGGTATTGTTCGCCACGGTCAGTTTGTAGTCCGTTCCGAAGGCGCGGAACTCCTGCTCGACCGAGTACCACCGCCCGGCCGCCTTGGCTTCCCACGCCAGCGCCATCTGACCTACATAATAACGCTTCATATAGCCTGCCTGCAAGCCCCAGACAAGAGGCGGCGAGGTCGTCAGGTCAGCGAACAGACTGCCGCCCTCATACTCCGCCGGCGGGAAGAGAAAGTGTCCACCGACGATCAGGAACGAGCCGACTCCCCCCGTCAGCCCCGAGATGTTGATCTGCGCGTCGAGGTCGAGCCCAAACGTGAGCCCGTCGAACGGCTCCTTCACGTGCAGGTAGTCCCCCAATACCGGAATATAACCGTCAGAGGTCCTGAACTTATAGGCGCCGGTCTTGACCGCGACATCGATCCCAAGCCGGGGATGCTCGACGACCATCATTCCCGGAGCCCAATCGCCCCGACGGATGCCAAGTCCCGTCGAGAGCGCGACGGGATCATTCCGGTTATCGCCGACCGAAGTTACCCGCGTCCAGCCGTCCTTCGCAAAGTCCGGCTCCGCTTCGCCGCGCACCACCCATTCGCCGACCCAATAGACCTCGTCCAGACCGACGCCATCGCGCCGTCCGAGGGGGAACCGGACGCTCCGGCCCTCGACCTCGACCACCGGCGCGCCCAATTTGAACTCCGGCATATCGCGCGTGATCTGTCCGAGATTGCGACCGAAGTTGAGTGCCGCACTCTCGACCGCAAAGTCCTGCGAGCCGAAGCCCATCGACTCGGTCGCACCGCGCTTGCGCAGGATGACCCGCGGTTGATCGTCGGACTGCACAATCTGAAACCAGACAATCCCCCCCTGCATCTTACAGGTCCACCGGTCGGAATCTTTCTCCTTCTTCAGCGACCAGCCGGTCAGGACGGGCAGGTAGATGTAGGCCGAGTTCATCACCTTCTCGATCTCCTCGAGGGTGATGCCGAGTTCCTTTGCCTTCGTGGCGAGGAAGAGTTGCCGTTTCTCCTCGGAGACGAGTTCCCCCGCACGGGACTCCATTGCACCTTCGAGCAGAGCGATAATAGGCGGGACGAGCCGCTCCTGCATCAAAGATGCGATGTCATCGACGGTGAGCGAGCCGCGGGCGTTGGCGGTTTCGACAAAGTTGTGGACTAAAGCCTCGGGCAGCGGATTGAAATCGAAGCGGGGGATTTCGACCTGACCCTTAACCTGTCGGAGAATCTCTCCGACATAACGTCGGTCAACCTCCCGCGCTTGCGGCGTCGCGAGGTATAGCGCATCGAGGTAGGAGATCGACTTCCGTTCGTAGCGCTGCGGCAGCAATGCTAATGCTAATGCCAATACTAATGCGGATGCCAATTGTCCAAGCCAATGCTAATGATGATGCTAACGATGATGATGCCTGCAAGCCGGAATCGGCATTAGCATTGGCATCAACAATCTCGTCGGGGCGACTGGATTCGAACCAGCGACTTCCTGCTCCCAAAGCAGGTGCGCTACCGGGCTGCGCCACGCCCC
This sequence comes from Calditrichota bacterium, assembly GCA_016867835.1. Lineage (NCBI taxonomy): Bacteria > Pseudomonadati > Calditrichota > Calditrichota bacterium. The sequence goes on from VGIQ01000030.1 coordinate 11,921, forward strand.
GAAAGGGAGAATGTAAGATAAGCAGGAAAGGGAATTATAGGGAAGGGGTGGACTATGGACATGGGTGTTCAGGCCAAGATTGGTCAGCAACACGGGTGGGACTCTGTTGATGTTGAAGGGGTGTATCGCTCAAGCCTCCGCGCACCCTTTACCCCGCCAACTCACTCACCTGATGACTATGACCTTTCCCACTGCTCCAGCGTTCCTGTCTCCCGTCAAGCGCAAGTAGTATTCCCCGGCTGGCAAGCCGTCGGCGTTCAGAACCGCGCGATGCCGCCCGGCCGGATGGAGACCTTCGAGCACCTGACGCACCTGTTGCCCTCGCGCGTCGTAGAGACGCAGTGCAATCGGCGCGGCAGCGGGTAGATCGAATCCGACGTAGGTGAAGGCATTGAAGGGATTGGGATGCGGCGAAAGGAGGCGAGTCGTCCCACTTGGGATGGGGTCCGAATCAATCGGCACAGAAACCGGCCCGACCTTGTAGCATATGAGTTGCGTCGTTGAGAGGTAGAGCAGTTCAAGGTCGTCCTCCCCGTCCATATTGGCGACTTCGAGGTCGGCCGGGCTGCCGGGCGCGAAGGCCTCGCCGACCAAGCGAAAGTTGCGGGCGTTGAAGGCGAGGAATCTCCCCTGCTCCAGCCCGATCAGTGCCACCCCTGAGGAGTCCCCTGAGAACCACTCCAGTGCATTCAGATGCCGGATGCTATATTCGAACGGCACTCTTCGGATGATCTCCAGTTCCGGCAGCGATATTTCGGCAATCCAGAGTCGAATAGTGTCGGAATAGACGACAAAAGCGCACTCATGACCATCAATGGGTGCCACGGTCATTCCATAGAGATTGAGAAACAAAGGAGAATGTTCTCTATCTGAATCAGGCCTGAAGGCAAGCGTCCGTAGCCTTGAGCGCTGTCTGCCGTAATGTCGAATGCCATTCGAGTAATCTCCATACTCCGGATTTTCAGGTGTCCATTCGGATGATTTCCACGCCAAGACGATTCCATCTCTCCCGTCGTCGGTAGTCGAAGTTCGCTTCATTTCGATCGGTTGGCCGCATGCAGCTCGAAGCCACAGCGAATCGCCGAGGATATCATAGAAATTGCCATTTGTATATGCATATTCGCTACGAAATCCCATGACATAGGTATTGAAGATGTATAACGGCTGCAGACTGTCTTCCAGCATTGATCTGGTTGCGGTCAGGAACCTGCAATTTCTCTGCTCGGCAAACATACCCTCTTGATTTCTCTCATACTGCACCAACGGCATCCTCGACAGCGAGTCGAACGTCTCAGCATCGTAACGATAGAGGTAACTCCACCCCGTATTCTGTCCCCGCGGCACCGGCTCAACGGCATTCCAGACGATTTGTGCGCCTGACTCGTAGGGGATTCGCGCCGCTGCGGTGACGGTCATTCCGTTCTCGGGGCCGCGCCAGAGGACCTCCCTGTCGCTAACAACCAGCACCCGGCTTCTGGTCGCGACCAGCGCGCAGGCACGGTCATCCTGGTCACGCCATATGGTGCCGATTTGGACTCCCTCCTGCAGGTCAACCGACCATAGTTGACGCAGGTTCAGGTCCGCCCCAGCGAACCGAGCCATAAGCACCATGCATAGTATGGCAATCTGCCGCTTCACGCTTGCTCCTCTCCTTAACTCTTGCTTGCTCACCCTTTTAATCTACGCAACTTCTCGTCCATCTCCCACCCCCGCTTCCCGCATCCCCCTGGCTCTGATCCGGCAACTGGCGCACGCTCCGCAGGGCCGGTCGCCCGGCTGCGGGTCATAGCAACTCCAGGTCAGTCCAAGATCGACGCCCAGCGCGATGCCGCGGCGGATGATGTCGGCTTTCGACAGGTCGATCAGCGGCGCTACGACAGCGATGGCGCGGCCTTCGCTGCCGACCTTGGTCCCGAGGCGGGCAAGATGCTCGAAGGCGCGAATGAACTCCGGCCGGCAGTCGGGGTAATTGGAGTAGTCAACCGCGTTGGCGCCAAAGAAGATCGCTTCAGCGCCCAAAGTCTCAGCGAAAGCCAGCGCCAGCGCGAGGAAGATCGTATTGCGCGCCGGGACATAGGTGATCGGGATGGCGGTTTCGCTCACCTCGCCGTCGTTATGCTTCGGGACGGCAATCTCAGCCGTCAGTGCCGATCCGCCGAATGCCCGCAGGTCGAGCGGCAGGATCAGGTGCCCGGCTGCACCGAGCGAACTTGCGACCCTTTTGGCGGCTTCCAGTTCGATCCGGTGCCGCTGGCCATAGTCGATGGAGAGCGCGTAAGCGGCGTAACCTTCGCTTCTGGCTATGGCGAGCGTAACTGCCGAGTCGAGCCCGCCCGAGAGCAACACGACTGCCCGTGCATTTATGTTAATGTTAATGCTAATGTTAATATCACGCGTGGGGTCGGATTCCGATCCGACCATTAGGAGTTGTTATTTCTGCAGGGTCGGATTTCGATCCGACCATTTGCAAGCAGCTTTTCATTTCCCCATCAAAACAGCCTCGGATCGTCCTATGAAGCATCATCATCATCATCATCATTAAACTACGTGGTTTCTCTCCGTTCCCGGAAGAACCGCTCCATTAACTCCCCCGCTTCAGCAGCGTATTCGGCTAACTGATAGACCTCGACGCGGTGCGCGAGGCGCGGGTCGCGCGGGATATCGAAGAGCGTCCCGCAAGCGCCGTAGCGGTGATCGGGCGCGGCGTAGTAAACGGCTTCTATGCGCGCCAGGACCATTGCTCCGGCGCACATCGGACAAGGCTCAAGGGTGGAGTAAAGGACGCATCCGTCGAGCCGGCCGTTCTCGATGGCTTGAGCCGCAGCGGTTATCGCCAGCAGTTCGGCGTGAGCGGTTGGATCGGAGAGCGCCTTGGTGCGGTTATGATCCCGTCCCAGCACCCGGCCCTCTTTCACCACGACGGCACCGACCGGTACCTCACCTTCGTCGAAAGCATCCCGCGCTTCCGCCAGGGCAAGGCGAAGGAAATGGGAGGGGAGGAAGTCAAAGGCGGGAGGGCTTTTCCTCCGGGCAAATATGCTCAACTACAATACCATTATTTTGCAAAGCACCCTCGAAAATCCACCATCCTCTATCAGTAGCGTGAAGTATTGGAGGATTAACTCTGCAGGCTATTGCCAAAGCGACAAACTTACGATCATTGCGGTCAAATTGACTTAGTTCCGGATCAGCGGGAAATTCCTCATATCCCCGGCTGTCATTCAAAGGAGTCAATTCAAGTTTAATACAGCGGTTATTATTGGCTTGATTATTATGTGCCCAACGCAAAAACATATCTCCCACACCGGGCTTTCCAGATATTCTAAGGTTTAAACCGTATTCTCTTAAAACCTCTTCGCCTGAGTCCAATACCAAAATCCTATTGCCTTCCAGGAATGCCTTTAATGCGCGAATGCACGCCTTTTGGCAGACAAGCGTGGCATTGGTTTTTCTACCATTTGCAACTACGGGAACATTAGTATCAACTATCGCTAGCAATTGCCTTTTCCCGTAATTTCCTATCAATAATTGCCTCTTGAGTTGCAGCGATTTCGCCGAAAGGATCGCCGAAGAAATCCTTAGGCCAGTTCGCGATATTGCCAAACACATCGACTTGAAGTGGTGTAAGCCTTGAAGCGCCTTCGTGAATATCGCAGAAGTAGAGTGCGACATCTTCCGGCTTAAGGGATTCATCAGCGATCCGCCGCTGCAGCCGGTTCAGAAGGTGTTCGCTGTGGCTCTCGACGATGACTTGAATCTTACGCTTTTGCGTCACGTCGATCAGAAAATCAGCGAGGGCGCTTTGGGCCGATGGGTGCAGGTGCAATTCGGGCTGTTCGAGAAGGACAGTGGAACCTTCCGGGACGTAGGAGCAGAGAACAAGGACTGGAAGGACCTGGGAAACGCCGAAGCCAACATCAGTAATGAGAACCTCTGCGGATAGAGAGGTCTTACGAACCGCAACTTTGTATAGTCTCGATTCAGCTGATATTACCTTAACATTGAAGCTCTCAATTAAGCCCATATTATATAGCCAATCCGCTATATATTCCTGAAATGGAATTTTACGCTTGCGAAATCCCGGGTCTATGGTTTCTTCGGCTTCCGTGCTCGAAAGTATAGCTTCTATAGTTCTCTCGCCTTCACTCCCCACATCTGCAGGCCAGGCGCCGGACCATCTATATTCAGCCTTTGGAAAATCGCGCAGGGGACCAAGATAATAGCAGCTCCTTAGTGCCTTTTCAAATTTGAGCTCGAGAAGAGGCAAAAAGTTGGCATTTTGATAATATGCAGTCGTTTGATCCGGAAAAGTATAGAATCTAACCGGTGCGGATAATGGCCATGGTCTGCCGGCAAATCGAATAAACCTCATTTTATTCTGCGGCGAGACGGTTAACTCGAATTGCCCGGAAGGTGGCCTTGCCTTGCAAGCAAACTCGTGATCGTCGAACAAATATGCAATTCGCTGCACCTTTATATTACCAGTGCCATTGGAAATTAGTTCAGCATCAAAACCGAAATCACTCGAGTTAAACATTTCCTTTCTATTCTGATCCTTTACTACCAAGCGCTCGACATCTTTCCAAGCAAGATTGAAGCCCAAAACTCGCTGCTTCTCGCGCTGAAATAGCAAGTTTTCGAATAGGCCAAGCTTCACATAGCTCCTCTCATCGCCAAGGAACAGGGGCTGCGAACGATCTGTTGATTCCGTTGTCTGCTTCAGCATCAGCAAAAACTGCAAAATGCTCGACTTGCCAGATGAGTTTGTGCCCCAGATACCGGTTATCCGGGAGAGCCTCATCTTCTCGATCGAGCGCCATGCCTTGAAGTTGGAAATGGAGAGTTCAGTCAGCATAGATACTCCTGAAGCACAAGATAAGCAAATATCGGAATTCGCGCAATATCCTCACCCCCCCTCCCGCATATACTCCACTACAATCCACCCCTCCCGGAACGACCGCCCCACCACCTGCACCTGCTCCTCAAATAGACGCATCCGGTCGCCCTCGTCGGGTCGGAACGACTCCTCGCCCCGCACCCACCTCCGGTTGGCGAATCCGGTAATCAAGCCGGGAACCTCGTAGAGCCGAATCCCTCGCAGCGCGCTGATAAAATGCGCCCCCGGATATTGCCGCTTAAGGCCGTCCAGCAGCGCCGCATCGTCCACCTTGTCAACCTTGTTGAAGAGCAGCAACTGCGGTTTCTGCCCGAGGTCGAGTTCGGTTAGAATCTCCCCGACCCGCTGCAACTGGCCTTCCCAGTGGGGGTGCGAGATATCGACGACGTGCATAAAGAGGTCGGCCTGCCGCGACTCTTCAAGCGTTGACTTGAACGACGCCACCAGATGCGGCGGCAGTTTGCGAATGAACCCGACCGTATCGATCAGGACGACGCACGTCCCGTCGGGCAGGCGCATCGCTCGTGCTGTTGGGTCGAGCGTCGCAAAGAGTCGGTCTTCAACGAAGGCGTCCGACCGGGTCAGGGCATTCAGCAACGTTGACTTGCCGGCGTTGGTGTAGCCGACGATGGCGACTTTGAAGGCGTCGCGACGCCGCGAACGCCGCGTTTCGCGAGCCTTCTCGATGCGGGAAAGTTCAGTTCTAAGTTGTGTGATCCGGCGGCCTATGGCGCGTTTGTCGGTCTCGAGTTGCGTCTCGCCGGGGCCGCGCGACCCGACCGGGCCGCGGGTGCCGATGCCGCCATACTGCCGCGATAGATGCGCCCATCGTCTTGTCAGACGGGGGAGGAGATAGTTGAGTTGCGCCAGTTCAACCTGTATCCGTGACTCCCGCGTTCGCGCCCGCCGGGCGAAAATGTCGAGGATCAGCCCGGCCCGGTCGATCACCTTGCAGCCCAGCCGCTGCTGAAGGTTGCGTGTTTGCGCCGGCGAAAGGTCGTCGTCGAAGATGATCAGGTTCGCTTCGCAAGCCTTCGCCAGTCCGGCCAGTTCCTCGACCTTGCCCGATCCGATAAACGTTGCCGCATCCGGCTTGACACGTTCCTGGACAACCCGCCCTAACAGACGCCCGCCGGCTGTATCGAGGAGAAGTTCCAATTCATCAAGGTGATCGCCCAATTCCCAAGCCGCGATGCCGCGCCGCTGAACTCCGACAATCAGAGCGCCTTCGGAAGGTTCTCCCATTTGGCTCGGATTTGTGGATCGAGGAACTACAGTCATGGCTCCGGACCTGATCGACGCGGGCGAGCCAGCAGCGACTCCGACAGCAGAAATCCGAGAAAGAGCGCTGCTGCAGTCTGCCACAGTTCTCGTCCGAAGCGCGACTCCCGCACCGCCGTTGGAATCGACATCGGGTCGTCCGGCAGTATCTGCGCTCCGGCATATCTCTTAGCCATGTCGCCTGGCGCTGGACGCATATAAGCCGGGCTTCCGGATGGCAGGTTGGCGGCAAAGCGACCTAAAGTGGCACTCGATACCTTCACATCGTAGATCCCCGGCAGTTCGATAAGACCGGTGTCGAACTCGACACCGGTTGCGGTCGGTCGCATGGGAAGCGCCCGGCTTTCGCCCTCCGGATCGACCAACGTCGCCTCAGTCGGTCGCTCCATCTGCAAGAGCGGCCGCCGAACCTCGCCAGTGCGCCAGTCTTCGCCTTCGCTCGAAGACCCCGCCGAGGCGTATATTACCGCCCGAAAGAGCAGCGGTGCGAAGATGCCGGAGTAGATCCAGTCTCCCACCTCCGGCGTGAGTGGCGAAGTCAACAACAGCGCCCGACCGCGCCCCGGAGTCCGTTCCATTAAGAAGGGGCTTCCCGACGAGAGGGGAATAGCCACCTGATCGCCTTCGCCCACGGCCATATCAACCGCGAGTCGTAGCGACGGTGATCGGGGCGCACCTCCCGCTTCGAACATCCCGCTGAAAATTGGATGCTCGAGATCGACCCTTCCCCAGGTGATTCCACTCCCCGATACGATTCCCTTGGCACCGGCAAAGCCGAGTTGCTTCCAGAGCCCCCGGCTCAGCCCGGTCAGGTCCGACTCCTTCGATGGCGCCATCACCAGTCCGCCGCCGGACTGGACAAACTCCACCACCCGGGCGGCCGCACCGGTAGAGACATCCTTTACTCCCGCGAGTAAGAGCACGTCGCAGTTTGCAAGCGACATTGTCTCCCACCGGTCATGCGCTGCGAAATCAAGGTGCACGAATCCGGCCGCCTCAGTCGCGAGCGCCGCTCGCAGGATCACTCTGGTAATTGTATCGGGGCAGACCGCAACCAGCCGGACGACCTCCGGCACGGCAAGCGTGAAGTAGTAGCGATTGTCGGCGGCGAGAGCGTCGTTCTCTTCGATGCGAATGGAGCCTGCAAGGTTGCCCGACCGCGGCGGTGTGAAGGTCAAAACTTTCGACACCGATGCCTTGTCGGGCATTTCGAGCGAACCCTGTGCGACCCGTTCGCCTTCCAGGTAGAGCGATAGGACCGCGCCTTCGACGTCCTGCCCGGTGTAGTTCGCAATCTGAACTTCTATATCGACCGGCCGGCCGGCTTGAAGGATAGTGCTGCGCCGCTTGAATCCGGTGATGCTGAGATTGGAGAGGCGCTCCGGTCCGACCGGTATCAGCAACGTGCGGACACCGGCAGGGCGAACCGTCGTCAAGGTCTCCGCACCAACCTCGTAGAATCCGCTCACTATAACTAACTCCCGGTTTGAGCGCGATGACGCTGCCAGGATTGAGTCGGCAATCTTCAATGCCGGTGCCAGCGCCGGCCGGACAAAGCGCGGTTCCATTTGTGCCAGGTCTTCCATCAGCAGTCGCATCCCCCCGTAACCCGCAGCCAGCCGTCTCTGCGGCGTCGCGAGCGGAAGAATGGTAACCTGGTCGCCCGGACCTGCCAGGTCGAGTATCGCTTCGATTCGAACTCGCGAAAGTTCGAGCAACTCCCCGTCCCGAGTCTGCGCCGCTGACGTCAGCCCGTCGTCAAGCAGGATGACCATTTCGACCGTCGAGGCTGCTCCAACCGCGCCGACCGATTCAACCGCCGGACGCGCGAAGACCATCACCAGCGCCAACACCGCCAGCGTCCGCAATGCCAGCAGGATAATCTGCCGCAACTGCACCCGACGGCTCGCCCGTTTCTGAAGGCGCTGCAGGAATTCCAGACTGGAGAATGGAATGAGCGGCAGCCGGCGGCGGCTCAGGAAATGAAGCAGGAGCGGGATCGCCGCTCCTGCCAACGCCGGAAGGAAGATGGTCTGCAGGAAAGTCACGACTGGAAACGACTCAACAAATAGACGACCGTGGGTTACTCATATAGAGTCGATTGAAGAAGTCCCGGCATCACTTCGGCGGAAGCCGGAATCCAGACTGGAGGCGGACTTTTGTCAGCATGATGCGGGCTAAGGCAAGCCTTGCTCCGACCTTTGTCAACGGACTTCTATTGCCTTGAAGAGTCCACTGGTACGAACAGAACTTCACCGCCATGGCGCAAAGTAGCGCGAGAGGGTCAGTTCCTGATGCTGATACGACTCGGCGGCGATCGTCTCTTCATCGACCGGCTCGGACATCTGATAGTAACGTATAACAGCCATTCGCTCAGCATGCCTCAGAAATGTCGTGATATTATGCCCGCGTGTCTCGAAGATGAGCGGCGTTCCCTCGGGTCGAAGCCAGCCAAAGCCGGGATGGACAAATCCGGCATAGTGAATGCGTAACTCACCGAGTCGTTCCGACATCGCCTGCACAAACGCCGCGACTTCGGGCGGCAGACGAAAGCGCTCCCGGGAGCGGAGGATATAGAACCGTTCGGGCACAATCTCAAGCCGTTCACCACTCTCCTGAACCGCGACGGGTTTCCAGTAGTTACGCGGATCGGCGCCTGGTGTTCCAGGAAGCAGCGGTATCGGATGACGAATGTCGCGCAGCCCTTCGAAGCCAATCAGGCCGGCTGCTTCGCCGTCCACGACGGGCGTTATATCGACCGTCAACTCCTGTAGTTCGTCTTCGTGTTCAAGGCTGCGGTCGGGATGAAGAAGTATGTTGGCATAATACTTCAGCAGCCCCGGCCCCAACTCACTTATATAATCCTCTCCCATAAAGAGGCGCAATTGATTGAGGCTGACCCCGGCCTGAACCTGAATCGGAAAACTGATCGGAGTAACTTCGGCATAGAGGGTGATCCCGTGCCGTTTTGATCTTCGCGACGGCACAATCTGGTCGAAGCCGGGTGCATAGTCGGCAATGAGCCGGACCAGCACGTCGAGCCGCCCGACTGAACTCTTGCCTGATGCGACACCATGCAGATCGGGATGCGCCGAAAGGTCGAGTGATTCGGCGAGCCGGATCAAATAAGTGCAACGAGGTTCAAGAACGACCGGACGCGAGAGGTCGATGCGCTTGGTTCGATAGGCGCTTTCGCTCAAGGTCTGCTCGTATGCTTCGGTAGGGTTGCCCTTGACCGATCCGCGCATGAGCCACCCTTCTCCAGCCAGGGTCAAATCGAACGCGCTCGGCCCGGCAGCCTTGTCGGGATCGAGCGAGCCTTTTATGACGCCTTCCTCGCAGAGCGCCATCAACTGCCGTCGCGAAAGAACGCCTGGTCTAAGTGTCAGGCTCAAGCCGCTCGTCCGTGCCGGGCGATCAGTTCCTCGGCGAGTGCCAAATAGTCTCTGGCTCCTTGTGACGAAGCGGCGAAGTGGATTGCTGGCTTGCCAAAGCCGGGCGCTTCCGCCAGCCGGATGCTGCGGTGGACGATCGTATCGAAGGTGTGCTTCGGGAAAAACTTCTTCACTTCGGAATGAACCTGCCGCGCCAGATTGAGGCGCGGGTCGAACATCGTCAGCAGGAGCCCTTCCATTTCCAATTCGGGATTAAGGCGCTTCTGGACCAGGTGGATGGTGTTCAGAAGTTGCGTCAGACCTTCGAGGGCAAAATATTCCGACTGCACCGGGATGAGGACGGCATCTGCAGCGGTCAAACCGTTCAGGGTCAGCAGTCCGAGCGACGGGGGGGCATCGATCAGAATGAAGTCGTAGTCAGCCCGGACGGGATCGAGCGCTTTGCGAAGGACGCGCTCGCGGTCGTCCATATTGACCAGTTCTATCTCCGCGCCGACCAGCCGGATGTGCGAAGGCAGGAGGGAGAGGTATTCAAACCCGGCCGGCCGGATAATCGAACCTGCCGGCAGGTCGTCAATCAGAAGATCGTAAATGCACGGCTCGTCGCGCCCGACGTGGACCCCGAGTGATGACGAACTGTTAGCCTGGGGATCGAGATCGACAAGCAGCACTTTTCGCTCGGCGACGGCGAGCGCTGCCGCGAGGTTGACGGTGGTTGTCGTCTTCCCAACCCCGCCCTTCTGGTTGGCTATGACGATGCTACGCAAGGGAACCAGGCGTAAGCAGGAAGTTAGCGTCCTCCCCAAATCGGAAACAACCCCACCTGCCAGCCGATGCCGCCGAAGGGGTCGCCCGGTCCATTTTGAGGAAGAAACTGAGTATAATTAATCCCCGCCCGGACCAGGAGCAGATCGCCGCGCCAGAGGGTTCCCTCAAGCCCCCCGCCAACCGACAACATCGACTCGGCATCGTCGGCATAGAAATTAGCGGTCGTCACCGTCCCGCCCTGATTGGTTGTCCCGCCTTTGCTGGTCTTCACCGTCCGCCAGGCATAGCCTATATGCGCCTTTATACCTGCACCGAGCCACCCCAAGCCGGTCGGCAACTGATACGCTCCTCCGGCACTCAGAAAGGTCGTGTTACCGCGATCGACTTCGATGGTGTAGCGGGCGGCAAAGTCATAGACCGGCAGGACGGCTTTGTAGGTGAACTTCTTCTGATCCTGGATCACCCCGAAAGTCGCTTCAATGAAGAGCGGGTCGAGGATTCGGTAGCGGTAGGAGAGGCCGAGCGCCGGCGTCCGGGACTCGTTAGTCGCAGAATAGTGACCGCTCCAATGGAAGGTCGTATCGGGGAAGAGGGGGCTCGACTGGCTCAACTCGAAGCCGGCGCCGATCATCTCATCCTCTTGAATCTGATATCCGATGAAGGGGACGATCAAGTGGCGCGCTTGACGCGCCTCCATTGGAATCGTATCGCCGGTGGCAGCCATGACCGGCATCGCCGACAGCAAGACAACGATGAGTGGACGCAAGAGGATTCTCCTCATGTTCGGTTCTTTACTAACGGACGCTCTGACCCGCAATATGGTGCGCGGACATAGCCCCGTCCTGATAAGTGTCGTTCACAAACGTCCCGGGCAGGTATGGTGACTACCCACCCGCGGGTCCGGCATCGCCGGTTGCTTCCGGTCCCAGGTCGAGGTGCCGTCCCAGGAGTTCGACGAACTTCCAACGTTCACCGGGAAGGCGGTCTGCAATGAGACGGCGGTAGGCATCCATCTTGGAGTCGATTTCGTCCACGTAGTGCAGCAGAAATGCCTCCCGCGTCTTCGGCTCCTGAGGCGACCCTTGCGCCGGTCCGCCTTGGTGCGATAGGATCAAGTGCTGAACCTGGTCGAGCAACTCCGGTGGAAAGCCCTCGATCGCTGCGGCGCGCTCGCCGACCCATTGCACCGCGAGCGGGATATGTCCTACCAGTCGCCCACGGTCGGAGTACTCGAAGTGCCGTTCAAAGGAATACTCCTCGACCTTTCCAATGTCGTGAAGAACCGCACCGGCGATTAGCAAGTCACGGTCGATGTCGGGGTAGTGCATCGCCAGCCGCCGGCAAAGCATGACCATCGAAAGGGTATGCTCGAGAAGCCCGCCGAGCCGGTTGTGGTGCCATAACTTCCCGGCTGGAGCCCGCATAAAAGCCGGGCGAATAGTCTCATCGGTCAGAAATCCTTCAAGCAACTGCTTCAGATGCGGGTTCTTTAAACGCCTGACTACTCGTTCCAGTTTATCCATTAGAACCGCCGGATCGGCATCAATCGCGGGAACGAGATTTCCCTCTACGACCGGATCGTCCTCGCGCGCCTTCCTAATGCGCTGGATGTTGAACTGCCGACGGCCTTCGAAAAGCCCAATTTTACCCTGCACTTTGACGATGTCGCCTTCGCGCAAACTGCGGTGCAGTTGTTCGGCATCTTCCCAGAGGTTTCCGGTGAGCCGTCCCGAACGGTCGCCTAACTCAAGGTGCAGGAACCAGCCGCCATCCCGCTTCGACCGCAGTTCGATCTTTCGCAGGACGAGAAACCCCGTGAAGGTTTCGCCGGCTTGATACTCCTTCAAACCGCGGTAAGGCTCACTCATGGCAAATAGGTTACATGAAGGTGGATTCGTTTCGCCCGATTTTGCCTATCTCACTCCGCCGGGTGGGATTCACCCAACCTCAGGCAGGTCGACTCCCGCCTGCCGATTCCATGCTATTCGGTGTAGAGCGCGCTGATATCGGCGAAGATCTCATAGGTCCGAATCTTCTCTCCCACCATACCGAAGACGTTGCAAAACGGCACCGTAAGCGTCGAACCACTCTTGCGGGTGTAGGTAACCTGCCCTTGTATGACGATATGGGACGCCGTGTAGATCGAATTGCCCAGTTTATGCGAGAGCCCCGCGATTGAGCTGAAGAACTGATCGACGGCGGCTTCGACTGCACCCAGCCCTTTCACCGGCGGCCAGTTGCCGAAAGTGAAGGTGACGTCGTCGGTCAGGTGCGATAGAAACGCCGGTGTGTCCATCCGGTCGATAGCGGTGAAGAGGTGCTGTATATTATCGTTATGAGCCATTGTTGTGAAGATTTGGGTGGGTTAAATGTCGTTGCCGACTGAAATATCTACTTGAAAAGCCGACGCAGTATCGCTATAGCCGAAGCCACATCGTCGTCGTTCACATCGTGGTGCGTTACCATTCGGACGCGCGAACCGAAGGCGGTTACGAGCAGCCCATCCGCTTTCAGCATCCCGGCCACATCAGCGCCTCTAAGTCCCATCAGAGCGGCGTCGAAGATGACGATATTGGTCTCGACACCCTCCAGATCGATGGCAAACGACTTCAGTTCAACGACCGCCTCAGCCAGCCGTCGGGCGCGGAGGTGATCCTGGGCGAGACGTTCACGATGGTGGTCGAGGGCGTAGAGTCCTGCCGCTGCGAGGATCCCAGCCTGCCGCATCCCGCCTCCGAAACGCTTGCGAAATCGGTGCGCCCGATCGATGAAGTCTCGCGAACCGACCACCAGCGATCCAACCGGACAACCAAGCCCCTTCGATAGACAGCACGAAACCGAATCGAACGGCATTGCAAGTTCGCGCTCGGTCATGCCGGTTGCTGTTGCCGCGTTCCAGATCCGGGCGCCGTCAAGGTGCATCTTTAGCCCGGTGCGGTCGGCCAGGGCGCGCAGCGATAAGACTTGAGACTGCGGAAAGATCGATCCACCCGAGCGGTTGTGGGTGTTCTCGACCCAGATCAGGCGGCTTACCGCAAAATGGTGATCGCCGGGCCTAAGGCGCGCTTCGACATCGTCTGCGGTGAACCGGCCTCGCACCCCCGTAATCGGCGACATCACAACGCCTGACAGGTGCGCCGGCGCGCCACCCTCGTAATTCAGCGCATGGCAGCCGGCTTCGCAGTAAATCTCGTCGCCCGGCTCGGTATGCGCGGCTATGGAGACCTGGTTCCCCATCGTCCCCGAAGGCACGAAGAGCGCGGCTTCCTTGCCCAACAGGTCGGCTACCTTCTCCTGAAGGCGGTTGACTGTTGGGTCATCGCCAAAGACGTCGTCGCCCACCTCGGCTTCGGCCATGGCGCGCCGCATCGGCGGTGTCGGACGGGTCACGGTATCGGAACGGAAATCGAGGAGTCGGCCCGGCATAAGCCTTTAATCTAATCATATCGCCGGGCTATGGCAAGGGAGAAAAGAGTTTAGAATGATGAATGCGGAATGCGGAATGTAGAGTGACGATGCCAACCCCTACGCCATATCGAACAGCAGAAAGTGCGCATCATTAGGCATTTCTAACCTGAGCCTCGCTTCGCCATGCATCGCTGCAGCATCGCCCGGTTCCAGCGACTCCCCATTGACCCTAAGTCCGCCCTCGATCAACTGCACCCAGTAGTAGCGCTCTGCAACAGCAGCATAGTCCGTTACCTGCCCCGACTCGAAAACCCCCGCCAGGACTTCAGCCTGCTGTTGAATCATCATCGCGCCGTCGCGTCCGTCTGCCGAGGCGATCCGACAGAGACGGTTCGCCTTCGCTTCAGCGGGGAAGTGCATCTGCTCGTAGGAGGGATCGAGGCTGCGAGCCTGCGGAAGGAGCCAGATCTGAAGGAGGTGGCAGGTCTGATCCTCGGTCGGATTGAATTCGCTATGAATAATCCCGCGCCCGGCCGTCATCCGCTGGACGTCCCCCGGACGGATCACGCCGCCCGACCCGAGACTGTCGCGATGCTCAAGTTCTCCCTCGATGATGTAGGTGAGTATCTCCATATCGCGGTGCGGGTGCATCCCAAACCCCCCGCCGGGACCGAACCAGTCCTCATTCATAACTCGCAAATGACGGAATGCGACCCACCGCGGGTCGTAGTAGTCGGCAAACGAGAAGGTGTGATAGGTCTTTAGCCAGCCGTGGTCGAAATAAGCCCGATCCGCCGAACGTCGTATGGTAATCATGGCATTCCTTTTATTGCTTGGTGCAGATTGTTTTTGTATTCTCCCTCCCGCTTTGCGGGGGGGTGTATAGTCTGGGGAGATGGGTAACAAACGTGCGGGGAGATGGGTGACACAATCGTATCGCATGACAGGTCACAAAAGGAGGTCTGTCATGCCTTGGTTGGAGTACACCAT
>VGIQ01000031.1 GCA_016867835.1 Calditrichota bacterium
CATCTCGTTCATTGGGATGTCCGAGATGTTGAGCGCCAGGCTGGCAGCGGTAGGTCCGAGGACGTCGGCGTCGTTCATCCCGTCGGCCGAGATGACGATCGCCATCACCTGTGTATCGTGATTGTAGCCTTCCGGAAAGAGCGGCCGGATCGGCCGGTCGATCAGACGGGCGCTAAGGATCTCCTTCTCGTGAGGCCGCCCTTCGCGCTTGAAAAAGCCGCCCGGAATCTTCCCGGCGGCAAAGAACTTCTCCCGATAGTCCACCGTGAGCGGCAGGAAGTCGAGACCTTCCCGCTTATCCTTCGACGACACCACTGCAACATGCAGCACCGTATCGCCATATTGCACCCATGCGGCGCCGTCGGCTTGACGTGCGGTCTTTCCCAGGATCACCTTGAGAATCCGACCGCCGATTTCGATTTCGCGTTGAATTGACACGCTCTCCTTGCTCTCCTTACTCCTTTGTCCCGAACGGGACGACGGGGCATGCCGCCCTTAGCGTCGCAGTCCGAGTTGTTCGATGATCTGCCGGTAACGTTCGATGTCGCTCTGCATCAGGTAGTTCAGCAGGCGGCGTCGGCGACCGACCATTTTTAGCAGTCCTCGCCGGCCGTGATGGTCTTTGGGATGCTCCTTGAAATGGGTCGTCAGTTCGTTGATCCGGTTCGTCAGAACCGCGATCTGCACCTCGGTGCGCCCGGTGTCGGCACCATGCGCTCCATAGGTCGCTATCAAGTCCGCTGACGACGGACGGGATGTCTCACTCATTGTCGGTTGATTTATGATTTTGGAAAACTTATGGTTATTACGTAAGGAAGCGCCGGGCTCTCAAGCGTGCGCTTGACCCAAAGTGCTCGGCTGCGAGCGTCTTCTGGGCATCCTCTACATCGCGCTTCATTTGCTGTGACAGTTGCGTCGGGCTGTCGAATGCGACTATGTCGCGCAGACGGCTCACCAGCCCGATGCGCATAGACCTTCCATATAGGTCGCCGGCAAAGCCGATGAGATAGGATTCGACCGACGGTGCGGCATCGGGATAAGTCGGACGAGGACCAATATGGGTCGCCGAAGGCCAGCGTAAATTGTCCCACTCCGCAACGCTCGCATAGATGCCGGGCGGCGGTATCAACTTGCCGTCCCCGGCTAAAGTCAAATTTGCGGTCGGAAAGCCCAGTCCCCGCCCCCGCCCATCGCCTTTTATGACCTTTCCAGACAGGAAATAAGGTCGGGAGAGCCACTCAAATGCACGACGCGCGTCTCCCGACAGGAGTGTTTTACGAATCCGGCTGGATGAAACCGGAGCCCCCTGCCTCACCACAGGCGGAACGACCTCGACGGAAAAGGAGAATTTCCGCCCCATATGCCCAAGCAATTCAACATCGCCCTCGCGGCCTCGTCCAAACCGGTGTCCCGGTCCGACGAAGATTGCCCCCATTCCGATTCGCCCCAGCAACACATCCTTCACAAACCGTTCCGCGGTCAATTCCGAGAATGCCGCATCGAACTTGATAAGCACCAGACGTTTCACTCCGGACTTCTCGAAGAGCGCAATACGTTCGTCGAGAGTCGTCAATTGAGGCGGGGGTGGAAAGTCGGGCCTAACGACTCGCTGCGGATGCGGTTCGAATGTTATCAACGTAATCGGTCCGCCGCGGTGCCGTCTCATAGAACGAATGATGCGCTGATGTCCAATATGCAGGCCGTCGTAAGAGCCAACCGTGACCAAGGCTCCCGGCGCCGCCTTCACATTCTCAAGTCCCCGCACCACTTCCATCAGGATCGTTTGCCTCCGGCGGTGAGCCGTTCCACAACACCTTCCAACGACTCCGCATCCTCAAGATGAAACTCTCCGATGCGCGTCCGGATTAGACGCTTCAAGTGAGCATATCCCCCTAACGCTTGAGCCAGGTCTTCTGCCAGAGTCCTTACATAGGTCCCGTGCGAGCAGACAACCCGGAACTCGAAGCCCTGGTCATCGCGGTTCACCAGTTCGAGTTCTCTAATCTCTACGGGTCGCGGCTTGGCTTCAACTCGCTCGCCCCGACGCGCCGCCTTATAGAGTCTCACCCCCCCAACCTTGACCGCTGAATAAGCCGGGGGCGTCTGTTCGACAACGCCTTGGAATCGGCGCAAGGCTTCGATAATCTGACCTTCACCCGGCGTTGCCTCGTACGCCTCGGCTACGATCTTTCCCGTCGGGTCACCGGTATCGGTTGCGGCACCCCACGCCACAGCGGCGAAATACTCTTTCTCAAGTTTCATATAATCGCCCAGCCGCCGCGTTGCCGCACGTCCTATTCCAACAATCAGCAGCCCCTCGGCGAAGGGATCGAGTGTCCCGGCATGGCCGGTCTTGAGTCCGCCAGCCGCACGTCGAATCTGCTTGACCACTCCAAACGAACTAATGCCGGCTGGCTTAATGACTGCAAGTATGAGACCTTCTACGACGTTCTCAACCCCGGTTGGAATCGGATCCGTCTTCGATCGGCCTCACTGGTGCAACAGGCTCGCCGGTCGCGGCTCTTCCATTCGCCAAATGCGCCTCGATGACCCCAAGGAGTTCTTCCTTCAACTGCTCCGGCGTTCCGCGATACCGGAAGCCTGCCGCTTTACGATGACCTCCCCCTCCGAACATCCCGGCGATCAGACTTACATCGCACTCGGAACGCGACCGGAGCGACGCCTTCCATAAGCGCGGTTCCATCTGGCAGAGAAAGGCTGCAACCTCGACTCCCCGGATCGAAGCGGCATGTTCGACGAAGCCTTCGGTGTCGTTTATGGCATCCTCCCCGGCCAGCGAAATGAGCGAGACTCTGCCGTCGCAATGCAGTTCGAGTTGCGACAGCGCCTTGCCCAAAGCGAGCACCCCGGCGGCGGGGAGATTGTGAAATATCTGTTCTGTCACCAGACTTGCATCGACGCCGAATTTTAGCAGTTCCCCGCAGACGATCATCGCCTCCGGTGTCGTATTGGAGAACCGGAATCGTCCGGTGTCGGTCAGGATTCCGACAAAGAGCGCGGTCGCCATCTGGGATGTAATTTCAAAGCTGCCAGCAAGACAGATCCGATACAGCAGGACTGCCGTCGCCGAGGCATCGGAATCTATACAGTTGGCGTGCCCTTGGAACTCGGTCGTGAAATGATGATCGACATCGAGGAGTCGTGTTCCCGGCCCGATTCCGTCGTTGCCCCGACCTATCCGCTCCAACGCTCCGGCATCGAGCACCGCCGCGCGCGAAAAGGTCCGGTTCAGCGGCATGATCTTGAGATTCGCGATCTGCTCCGCTCCCGGCATGAATCCGTAACGTTCCGGCACCGGGTCGTCGATCGCCAATTGAAACGGTATGCCGCGCTGCTGGAGCATCCCGCCGAAGGCAATGAGGCTCCCTACTGCATCCCCGTCGGGAAAGAAGTGCGTCACCACGAGCATCTCCTCGCGATTGCTTGTGATGAACGCCAGCACCTCGTCGATGCTGCCTCTATTCACTCTCGTCAGCCTTGGCTTCGTCTGCAGTCAAAACCCCACTCTCGCGCAAGATGTCGTCGATACGCGCGGTTCGGTCAAGCGTCTCGTCAAGCGCGAACCTCAGTTCCGGCAAATGCCGCAAATAGACCCGTCCGGCAAGTTGTTTACGAATACGCCAGGCGTCGGTCGAAAGTTGTCGAACGGTCGCTGTCCGACCGGCTTCATCGCCGGGAAGGCTGACCCAAACATCGGCGTACCTTAAGTCGCGCGAAAGACGGACCTCGGTAACCGTTACCATTCGGGAGCGGTACTCGTCGCTGAGCGGACCGACCAGCATCCCAAGTTCCCGTTTCATCAGTTCACCCACCCGCAGGAGGCGGTTCGGTTTCACGTCTAAATCCTCAGTAGTCCCGCCGTTCCCGACCGGCAATGATCAGGTCCTCGGCCATGTTGACCGTCCGTTCGATGGCTGCGGCGATCTCTTCCGACTGACCGGCATCTGAAGCCACCCAAGCCACTGCCAGCCGGGAGCGCTGCCACTTCTCCTGATATGCAACTTCGGCCGCTGATACGTGATAACGGTTCATTAGTCGTTCTTTCAAACCGTTAAAGATGCGGCGCTTCTCCTTTAACGACTCACAGCCCGGAAGGTGCAGGTCGTAAATAAGGAGTGTCAACCGCATTTACACCTCTTCGAGTTTCCGCGACACTTCGATGATCTCGAAGACCTCGAGCCGGTCGCCCTCGTGGATGTCGTTGAACCCTTCAAGGCTGAGCCCGCACTCAAAGCCGGCTACGACCTCGCGGGCGTCGTCCTTAAAGCGTTTGAGACTCGAAAGATCGCCGTGCCAGACCTCAACGCCGTCGCGCAGGAGCCGGGCTTTGCTATTGCGGGTTACCTTGCCTTCCTGAACATAGCACCCCGCCACCGAGCCAATCCGGCTGATGCGGAACACCCTGCGGATTTCGACCTGCCCGATGACCTTCTCTTCCTTAAGTGGAGCAAGGAGTCCTTCCATTGCCTTCCGGACATCATCGACAACCTCATGGATGATCCGGTAGGAGCGAATCTCGACGCCTTCGCTGCGCGCCAGTTCGCGCGCCTGCGGGTTGGGGTGGACATGAAAGCCGATCACAATCGCGCCCGATGCCGCCGCCAGAAGGATGTCCGATTCGGTGATCCCTCCGACGCCGCGGTGGATGATGTTGACCGACACCTCTGAAGTGGAGAGCCTTTGCAGCGAATCTGCAAGCACCTCGACCGAGCCGTGGACGTCGCCCTTTATGACCAGCGCCAGTTCCTGCAATTCCCTCTCGGCCATCTTCTTCGACATCTGATCGAGGCTGAGCGCCCGGATCTGCCGCATCGACATCTCACGATACTGTTGCTGGCGCTTAAGAGCGATTTCACGGGCGTCCTTTTCGGAAGCCTGGACAACCAGTTTATCACCAGCCTGGGGGACGCCATTAAACCCAATGACCTGCACGGGACGCGCTGGGCCGGCCGATTCGAGCGACGTTCCGATTTCAGTCATCAGCGACCGGACACGGCCATAATGCTGACCTGCTACGAAGGGGTCTCCGGCTCTAAGAGTCCCGCCTTCAACCAGCACCGTTGCCACCACGCCAAGTCCTTTGTCGAGCCGCGATTCGACGATCGTTCCGCGCGCCCGAATGGTCGGGTCAGCCTTCAAGTCGAGCACTTCTGCCGAGACCAGGATCTCTGCCAGCAGGTCGTCGATCCCCTGCCCAAATTTGGCTGAAATCTCCGCCGATTGGTGCTTGCCGCCCCACTTCTCGACGAGCAGATTATTATCCGCCAACTGCCGGTAGATGTTCTCCGGATTAGCCGTTGGTTTGTCAACCTTGTTGACGGCGACAACGATCGGCACTCCGGCGGCGCGGGCGTGGTCGATCGCTTCGAGCGTCTGCGGCATCACCCGGTCGTCGGCTGCTACAACAAGAACGACGATATCGGTGATTTGTGCTCCCCGCGCCCGCATTGCGGTGAAGGCTTCGTGTCCCGGCGTGTCGAGGAACGTGATGGGGTTACCGTCGTAATTCACTTCATAGGCACCGATGTGCTGGGTGATACCACCCGCCTCGCCTTCGGCGACCCGGGTGCGGCGAAGGAAGTCGAGCAGCGTCGTCTTGCCATGATCGACATGCCCCATTACCGTAACGACCGGCTGTCGTGGACTCAGATTGGCCGGCAAACTTTCTTCTACGGCTTCCTCAATCGCGGCTTCCTGGACGAACTCGACATCGACCCCGAAGTCAGCCGCAAGTAGTTCAATGGTATCCCGGTCGAGGCGCTGGTTGATTGAGACGATGGTTCCCATTTCAAGACAGCGCTTGATGATGTCCTGCACCGGGACTTCCATCAAAGCGGCAAGTTCACCCGAGGTGAGAAATTCCGTCACCTTAAGCACTTCCGAACCGGCGATATCAACCGCAGCATCCTGCCGGTCGCGCCGATGACGGCGACGGCTGTGGTCATCCATTGCCGCGAGGGTCTTGCGGATGTTAGCGGCGACCTCGTGCTGATCGACCTTGCGGCCTTTGCGGCCATGAGCGACCGCCGGCTGCGGTCCTCCGGTAGGTGTCGGCGCTGCGGTCTTGCTCTTTTTGCGCTTACGACGTCGGGCCGCCGGAGCAGTCTCCGCCGGGCGGGCTGCCGGCTTACCTTTGGGAGGCGCAGTGCGGGCGATCTCAACCACCAATTTGCTATCGACTGCGGCTTTCAGGTCTTCATCGACCACTTCGATCGGCGTCGCCGGACGCTTCCGCTTCAGTTTCAGTTTCGGCTGTGCCGGAGCCGCTTCGATAATCTTGAGCGGCATCGGCTTCGGCAACTCGATCTTGCGCTTCGTCGGCTGCGCAGCCTTGACCGTAGCCGGTTTCTCTTCCGGAGTAGCGGCAGCAGCCGGCGCCTGGGGAGTTGCTGTCTTGGTCGGTGCAACCGGCGCCTGGGCTTTGGCTTTGGCTGCGGTCTCAACCTTGCCCACAGCCGGCGCTTCAGCCTTTGTCGGGCCGGCCGGCTTTTCTTCGGGGAGAATTTCGACCGGCGCTTCTTTTGGTGCCGCAGCCTCGATCACCAGGCCCTTGAACTTCGGGAGTTCGATCTTCTTGGGAACCGCAGTTAGAGGCGTCGTTTCCTTGACGGCGAGAAGTTTCTCCAATTCGGCTTCGCGCAGTCGCGCCGAATCCTTCTTCGTATCCTCCTCGCGCACCGTCGTCTGCTCGCTCTGATACTTTTGCAGACGCGTTTTATCGAACCGTCGCAGGAGTTCTACATACGACTCCTCGTCGATGGCCGACATTTGTTTGCGCGAAAGGTCGCAGCCCAGGCTGGCCAGAACCTCGAGTACCCTCGTGGTTTCGAGTTTCAGTTCCCGGGCAACCTCAAAGACTTTGCGCTTCCTGGTGGTTTCTTCAGGCATAACCTGCATAACTTGACCGCGGGTAGGGCAACTCTGGTGTCAACCCAACTACGCTTCTTCGGTCTCCTCGAAGTAGTTGCCGAGCACCTCAAGAATGGTGTCGGCCATGCCCTCATCGATACTCTCCAACTTGAGGAGCGCATCGCGGCCGGCGGTGATCACCTCCTCAGCCGTCCGATAGCCACCTCCACGGAGAAGTTCAAGCGCTCCCTCTGGAAATCCTTCGACGTCATCGAGGGAGAGTTCTTCCTGATAGTAGTCGCTTGCGCGCACCGGCTCTATGGAATAGTTGGTCAGATGTGATGCCAGTTTGATATTGATGCCCCGCCGTCCGAAGGCTTGTCCAATCTGCTCGTCGGAGAAGACTGCGAGCACCTTGTTCCCGCCTTCGAGATATACCAGTTCGAGCGGGATGACCGGCGCCAATGCCCGGCGGATGAACTTGTCGCGATCCCGTTCGTAAAGGATGATGTCGATCTTCTCGTGATTCAACTCCTTGACGATAGCCTGGATGCGCACGCCTTTCATCCCGACGCAGGCACCGACCGGATCGATTCGCTTGTCGTTGGTGTCGACGGCAATCTTGGTCCGCTCGCCGGCCTCGCGGGCGATCGCTTTGATCTCCACGATGCCGTCATAAATCTCCGGGACTTCGAGTTCGAACAGACGCCGAACGAAATCGACACTGCGCCGGGAGACCACTATCTCCGGATCGCGCGATGTCCGACGGACATCGAGGATAATCGCTTTGACGTGATCGCCGCGACGGTAGCGCTCGGAATGCACCATTTCGTTACGCGGCATGACTACTTCCGTCTTGTCGATATTGAGACGGATGTCGTTCCGGTTCACCTGATGGATGTCGCCGATGACGATCTCGCCGATGCGCTGGCTGAATTCGCGGAAAAGCGTTTCTTTCTCGATCTCGCGCAAGCGCTGGATGAGCATCTGTTTGGCGGCCAGGACGATGCGACGACCAAACTCCCGGTCGTAATCGACCATCACCATAGTCTCTTCGCCGACCTGCGCTTCGGGGTCATCCAACTGCGCTTCAGTAAGAGCGATTTCGGCTACCGGATTTGTAACCTCATCGTCCGCCACGACCATCTTCATACACTGGATCTCAATGTCCCCTTTGTCAGGGTTGAAGATGACGCTGAAATTGTCCACCTCGCCATACTTCCGCTTTACCATGGCGAGAAAGACCGACTCCATAATCTCCTGGAAAGTCTCCTTATCGACAGACTTTTCTTTCAGGAGATAGGAAACCGCATCTGCGACTTCGTGCTTCACTTCGTCTTCCGTTTCATTCGCTGACCTGTTACTGGTCTATTCCGGACCTTTGGCCGGGGAAGGAACACCTTGGCCCCGGCAATGGTCGAGATAGGCATCTCGACCGACTCACCTTCCATTTCGATGGTTACTCGTCCTTCACTTACTTCTATGAGTCGCCCTTCGATCCGGACGCCTTCCCGATCGGTCCAGGAGACCCACCTTCCGGTGTTCTTGCGAAATTGCCACTCGTAAGTGAGCGGCCAGTCGATACCGGGCGAGGAGACCTCGAGCCGGTAGTCGGGCAGCGGCCGTCGTGCCGAGTCGAGCAGATCCTGAATGCCGCGGGCGAGACCGGTGCATTCGTCGATGTTTACCGGCCCGTCCCGATGGTCGATGAGGACCCGGATGAACGGACGGCCAGCCCGACCGGCCACCTGCACCGCGACCAGTTCCAATTGCTCCTCCCGACAGAGCGGCCCAATGAGCGCCTCGAGTTCCTGCGCCGTTACCACCTCTTCAACCGGCAAAGTCCTGCAAAAGAAAGAGTGGGTTCCTCGCCCACTCCAACTTTACAATATACGAGTCTCCCCGTTATCACGCAACCCACCTCACTTCATGAACTCTATCTTTGCCAGAGATTCCCTCGCTCCGTCGGCTGCCCGAGATTTAGGATACTTCGAGACGACCCGCTGGTAGAACCCCCGGGCTTGATCATACTTTTGCAGCCTCTCCAGCGCTTCCCCACCCTTTACCAGAGCAACCGGAGCATTAAAGTGCTTGGGAAAGTTACGGGCTGCCAGATCGAAGTGCCGGGCCGCCTTCTCAAATTCCCGGTTGCCGAAATCCATTGAGCCGAGAGCGTAGTGAGCGCCGAAGGCGAGGTATTCCTCGCCCGCATACTTGTGCGTGATCCGCTCGAAGGCTTTAGCCGCTTCGACAAACTCGCTGCGCTGTTCGTGAATCTTGCCCTTCAACATCCAGGCCGACGCAGCCGCTTTGGTCCCTTCGAAGTTCTCGATGACACCCTCGGCAAGGATCATCGCCGAGTCGAAGTCAGCCCGCGAAAAGGCATCCCGCGCCTGCATCTCGGCAAACGCGGCGTCCTTTTGCGCTGAGGCCCGCGACCAGGTGTAAGCCGCCAGACCGCCTCCCAAAACTAAGAGTCCAACCAGCGCATAGAGCACCGTCCGGCGGTTGGTTTCAAACCACTTTTCAATCCGCGCTGTTGCCAGAAGGAATTGATCCTCCTTAAGTTGCGCTTTGGTAATCCGTTTGCTGGGCTTCAACATCGAACGAAAGGGGTCCTTGAGTTAATGCAATCTATAATTATAGGTTCCCTCCGGCGGCAAGGCAAGTCCTGCAACACCTTTCATTGACCTGCTGCTCAATTCGCTGCCTTTCTCTCCGCCTTCATTCTCCGGGCGACCTCAATGATCGCCCGGAGTTGCGCGGTGAGGGATTCCTCCCCGGCTACGACCTTCATCCTTGCGTCAAGCCGGTAGAGCGGCAACAGACTCAAGATCGATGGCAGTTTCACCGCATCCTTGGGGGTCGTTACGAGCCATTCGGCACGATTGCGGGTAAAGGCGCGCGCGATATGGTCTATCGTCGCCTTGGAATAGGTGCAATGATCGGGAAGCGCAATCCGGGCGGCGATTGTCCCGCCAAGGTGTTCGACCGCCTCAAAGAACCTATCCGGCTTGGCAATACCCGCGAAGGCAACTACCTTCTTTCCCGCAATCTGATCGGCAGCCAACAGTTCCCCGCGTCCAACCCGCCGCCAATAGTCGAACTCAAGCCGCGTTGCTATCACCGGCTTGCCGGTGAGGGACTCCATTTTTGCGCAGCGTTCGGCGACTTCGTTACCGGCTTCCCCTACTCCCGATAAAATGATCACATCGGCACGACGCAGTGACGAAGCCGGCTCGCGCAGAAAGCCTGCCGGCAGCAACAGCCCTCTGCCGAGCGGATTACGGGCGTCGAGTAACACGATGTCAATATCCCGCGCCAGCCGGCGATGTTGGAATCCGTCGTCGAGCAGAATCAGATCCGACTTCATTCTGATGGCCGTCTCGACGCCCCCAACCCGGTCGGAATCGACGATGACCACTGCGCGATGGCAAGCCTCGGCCAGCATCACCGGCTCATCGCCGCACTGGACAGGATCGCTCAATATCCGCCGGCCGTCGCTCACGACGACCTGCCCCCTTGATCGTCGCCGGTAGCCCCGGCTGACGATACCGATTCCGACCTTTCCCGGAGCTGCAAGTTGCTCGATCATTCCGGTTATCATCTGCACAAACGGCGTCTTGCCGGTGCCGCCGACGGAAATGTTCCCCACCGAGACGACCGGTGCCGGAACCCGCACGATCGGTAAGAGACCCCGGTCAAAGAGGCGGTTTCGCAACGCTACGGCAACACCGTAGGGAATCGCGAGCGGCCATAGAACGGGATGCGGTTTCAGAAATTCACTCCGGTTAGCGACCGAATACGCCGGTCGGCTTCGTCTTCGGCATCTCTGAGAGCCATACGAATTGCCTCGCGGGCGTGGGCAATGGCTTCTTCGCTCCCTAAATGGCGGGGTATCACCAGAGGCTCGCCGACGATCATAATGCCCTGACTGAATGGTTTGGGAAGCGTGAAGCGGTCCCAACTCGAGAACCTCCAGGCACGATCGGTCTGAAAACTGACCGGTACAATAGGCGCTCCCGAGAGCCTTGCCAAGTGCAAGACGCCATCCTTGACCGAGTGTCGCGGTCCGGTTGGCCCGTCGGGAAAAATCGCCACCGTCCGTCCGGCTTTGAGGTCGCGTATAAGTTCCATAAAGCCCTCGCGACCACCCGCCCGCGGCGACCCCCGGCGCGGCAGGTAGCCGAGTCGGGCGACGATGCGTGAGATCAATTCGCCGTCAAACGAGCGGCTGATCAACGCCGCAATTCCCCGTTTGCGAAAGTGATAGACCGGCAGCACCATCCGTCCGTGCCACAATGCGATGATGGCTCCTTTGCCGCCCGACTCTGCCCGGTGCAGGTTATCGTCGTCGAAGACCTTGTAGCGACAGAGCAATCCCAAAAGCCGCAACAGTCCCGGCCCGAGCGACGTTGCCAGTCCCAGGAGCAATCGCTCGCGGAAGGCGAAGAGAGGAGCCGGCTGCTCGGCGCTAACGGACGAACTCAACCAATTCCCCGGTGGCAAAAGCATATCGCGGGGAAACAACGGTTAGTATGGAGAGGATTTTTAGTGCGGCGGGATACTGCATCTCGAAGAACTGGAGGTTGACGACAGCATCGGCGCCGGTGCGCGCAGCGGCGTCTCTAAGATCGCGGTTCAGCACTTCGCGCAGGTCTGCCGGCCAGAGGTCGAAGAATCCGAAGAGTGCCAGGCCGTATCGGCTTACCTGGGTAATCCCAATCGACCTCACCGGCTGGTCGAGGCTTCCGGTCGTCAACACGATTTCGCGGTCGCCCTTAAGGCTCCCGCCCAGATGTACTGTCGTCTCCGCGGCACAGCCGGAAAGGCACGCGAGAGCGAGCAGCGTCGGAAGGTTCATCCGTTTCAAAGAGTCTCCTTTGCAGCAACCAGCTGACCATAGGACTCGCCTGCTGCCAGCGGGCGAATGGGCAAAGAAATGGAGAACCGGGTTCCGACACCCTCTGCAGAGTCGATGTGAATCTCGCCCTTATGGAGATCTATCACTTTCTTGACAAGGGCCAGACCGAGTCCGGTGCCGCTGTGCCGGGTAGTAAAGAAGGGACTGAAGAGGCGTTCCCGATTCTCGTCCGGAATGCCGATGCCGTTGTCGCTGATCAAAACCTCGAACCGGTTGGCGAGCAACTTCCAGAGCAGTTCGACGGCAACTTCGCCCTTGCGGCCGGATGGAATGGCTTGAACGGCGTTCTTCGTAACATTGGTGAAGACGAGTCGCATCAACTCCCGGTCGGCGCTGACCGGGATCTGCTCTGCCGGCAGCGAGAGGTGTATCCCGATATCAGATCCCGATCCGTGTATTTCAGACTCGAGCAACTGGACGATTTCGCTGAGCAACGACTGCAAGTCGATCTCTTCGCGCTTTATCGTTGTCTGCCGGGTCAGAAAGAGGAGGTTGCCTGCTACCCGGTCGAGGGCATGAACACCTTGCAGAATACGGTCGACCTTGGACGCCAGTTTCGGATCGCCGGCAAGATCTTTCTTCAGAAGCGCTGCGAATCCCCCGATGCCAGCCAGCGGATTGCGCAGTTCGTGAGCCACGGCAGCAGCCATCTCGCCTAATGCCGAAAGGGTCTTTTGATGCTCGAGTCGCGCCTCGAGGTCGCGCATTAGAGACACATCCTCGAAGACCTCGACCACGCCGATCCGGTCCCCCAGCGAATCGACCACCCAGGTTGTCTGGTAGGCTACCTTGATCCCGCGCCCATAGAGCACCCGCTCTACACCTCGTAGTTCCGGGCCTTCGCGAAGAGTTCTGAGAGCGCCGCTCTCGCCGGCGTCATTGCCGAGGATATCGGTATAATGACAACCTATGGCCGACTCGGCGGCAATCCCTAACATCCCGGCAGCCGAGCGATTGAAGATCGTTATCATCCCGTTCATATCGACCGCTACCACGCCGCTCGAGAGGCTCTCGACCAAACTGGTCAGATACTTCGTTACCCGGTCGAGTTCGATGAGGCGGCTGTAGAGTTGGCTATCCTTCTCCTCGAGTTGCTCGGTTAACTCCTGAATGCGCGACTCGAGTTTCCGGTAGGCAGCGCCAAGCGTCGTCGCTGCTTCGTTGAAGTAGCGAAAGGCGTCTATCAGTGAGGTGATGTCACCTTCAGAACCCGGCGTCAGTTTGGGATCATCGCCCATGGGATTTGACAAGGCATCGATTATATGGGGTCATCAACGATTACTCACCACCGATTCGTCTCAACTTGGAATATACGCCATTTAGAACCCTATAAGCAATGCACCGGATCAGATCCGGTCATCGATACGCCCGTCGGCAGGGGGCGGGGAGAGACCTCTCTTCCACCGTAAAGCCTCACCGACCAGATAAAGCGACCCGGTAACCAGAACCCCCGAATCGGCGGTTGCCCGTTCCATCGCCTTGCGAATCGCGGTTGGAACATCCGGCCATGGCGAGTATTCTACGCCGGCTTCTTCGGCAGCAACCCTTAACGCATCAGCATGGAGGCCCTTGGGAAAACAGAGCGCTGCCAGATGAACCTGCCGCGAAATCGGTTTGAGTGCCCTCAACATCCCAGCAGCCGGCTTGTTGAGGATCGACGAATAGACGACCTCCCATTTCCTACCGGGGGCGATCTGTTTCAGGGCACTTACCAGGTTGTGCGCGGCGAGTTCATTGTGCGCACCGTCCAGCACCACGAGCGGATGCTCGATGATTCGCTGGAGCCGTCCAGGCCAGCGGACCCGTCTGATACCCTCCCGGACTGCTTCCTGCTTTGGCTTAAGAAACCCGGTATCACGCATCCACCGGACCGCCTCCAGCGCGGTCGAGAGGTTCTCCAACTGGAACGATCCAGCCAGCGGCAGTTGTAGAGGCTTCTCCCCGAACAGATCGACGGAACCGCGCACCGTGCTGCCGCGCAGCGAAGCCTTAAACGTTGTGAACTCTTCCCGGCCTTGGGCAAAGTGAAGCCGGGCGCCCATATGTGCAGCGCGGGCTTCAATCTCCCGCGCCGCTTCATCGACTTGTGGTGCGCTTACAACGCTTCCCTTTGATTTGATTGAATGTGCCTTGTCCCAGGCGATTTCGCGAATCGTTCCGCCCAGCACATTGGTGTGATCGAGTCCGATCGGGGTCAACACCGTCAGAACCGGATCGACGACGATTGTGGCGTCCAGCCGCGCGCCAAGTCCCGCTTCCACGACGGCAACATCGACTCCGGCGTCGGCAAAGTTAATGAAAGCGGCGGCGGTCAAGTGCTCGAACACCGTCCTGAACGCCAGGCGGATATCCCCGCTCTGCTGCGGTGAAGAGGCTTCAATTCGAGCCATCGCCGAGGCGAACTCACGTCGTCCCACCGGTCGGCCGTCGATCATCGTCCGCTCCCGCACCGACACCAGATGCGGCGAGGTGTACAACCCGACCTTCAGGCCGTGAGCGGTGAGGATGAATGCCAGCAGCGCCGAGGTCGAGCCCTTGCCTTTGGTCCCTACGACGTGGAGAACCGGATAGCGCCGATGCGGATTGCCAAGCCGGGCCAGTAGTTCACGAAACCGGGCGATGTCGTCGTCGGTGGTGACCATTCGCGGCTCGGGCAAACGCTCGAAGTCAATGAATGAGTTGAGGTAGTCAATGGCCTGCCGGTAGGTCATCGGGGCGCCACGCTTACCACCACCATCCCTGCCGTTCGCGATACCGACCCCGCCGCGGCAAAGTCCAGATGACCCCGGTCATAAAGCCGCCGACATGAGCCCAATGCGCTACATGATCGCCCGGTATTGCAATCCATGCCTGATAGAACTCCAGGACCATCCACATTCCCAAAATAAAGAGGGCGTGAACGCGAAAGAGGATTGGATAAATCACGAGAAGAAACACGCACCGGATACGTGCCATGGGAAACCGGATTAGGTAACTTCCCATCACCCCAGCCACCGCACCCGACGCTCCTATCACTGGCAGTGTCGAATCGAAGCCGGTCAAGAATGCGTGAGTAAAGTTCCCGACAATCCCGGCGAGCAGATAGAGCCCCAGGAATGGCAGCCGTCCGTAGCGGTCTTCGATATTGTCTCCATATAACCACAAGAACCACATATTGCCTATCAAATGCAGCCACCCGCCGTGCAAAAACGTCGAAGTGATAAGGACATAGGGTCGCTGCAGCGCAAGTTCGGGAGTGAATCCGAAATGCTGCACCACGCTTTCGAGCGACTCCGGTATAGCCGTTCGCACGAATAGGTAGGAGTTGACGCCGATGAGAAGCAGGGTCAAGAGCGGAAAACTGCGTGAAGGATTCTCGTCCCGATAGGGAAAGAACATCGGTCAGGCAAGCCGTTTGGTAGGATTGGCGGAGGCTGAATCTGCCGGTTGTATAATCTTCAGAACATACTCGGCGATCTGCAGCGCGTTCGTCGCCGCACCTTTGCGGAGGTTGTCGCCCACGATGAACAATCCTATTCCGTGCCGCCCTCGAATTCGCCGGATGCGACCAACCAGAACATCATCGCTGCCTTGTGCCTGGAGCGGCGTCGGATAACCGTCCGAGGCGGGATCGTCAACCATCCGCAGCCCGGGTGAACCGTCCAGCAGACGACGCATCTCCCCGAGATCGACCGGCTGGGCAAACTCGATATGCACTGCTAGCGAGTGCCCGACCAAAGTCGGCACTCGTAGCGCCGTGGCTTGAACCGGCAAGCGCGGGATCCCAAGTATCCGACGCGTCTCGTAGATCAATTTCGCCTCCTCGCTGCTGGAAGACCCGTGCCGACTGCCGATCCAGGGGATCACATTATAGGCAATCCGGTGCGGATAGACCGACGGTTCCGCATCGTTGTCGGTCAGTTCCCGTGCCAGCGCAGCAATGCCTTTCTTGCCACTGCCAGAAACGCTCTGAAGGGAGACCACATTCACCGACCGGAGGCCATACCGACGATGCAACGGTGCAAGCGTCATCACCAGCGGGATTGTCGTGCAGTTTGGATTGGCAATTATCCCCGACGGCGGGCGGCCATCTTCGCCCTCCTTCAGATACCAATTATCCTGCCCAAGTTGCGATCCGTTCACTTCCGGAACGACCAACGGTGCGTAGGTCTTGTCGCGGTAGTAGGGGGATTTGTCGATCACCAGTGCCCCCCGACGAGCCAACCGCCAGCCCCACTCTCTCGCAACGGTCTCCCCGGCAGCCATAAAAGCCACCTCGACGAGCGGTGGATGACGCTTGCTGAGGCTCTCGATAGCCGCGGTGCCAAAGGGCGTCTCCACCCACCTGCCTGCCGAGCGCTCCGAGGCAAAAAGCCTCAGTTCGCCGACCGGAAAGTTGCGCTCCCGGAGCAACCGGACGACCAACCCTCCGACCGCTCCGGTCGCGCCGATGACTCCCACCACCAGCGGCCTACGGGCTGCCGGGAGCGACTCCATAAAGGGAAAGGACGACTGCGCATCGAGGTCGAACGGACGGCGGTCGAGCAGGTCAGACACGGAAAAGCACCTCCTCGCGGCGGAACATCGTAAATATCAGATAGAAACATATTGCTGACAAGAGCAGATTCACTCCCACTGTGATCGCTACAAGCGACATTTCGCCGGTCCCCGCAAAGGCATTGCGCAGAGTCAACGCCGAGTTGAGTATCGGCACAAAGGCTAGCGAAGTGCTGAACTCCGTCATTGGCATCAGCGACACCATCGAGAGCATCAGCACCACGATTAACATCGGCATCGTATAGGACTGTGCCTCGCGATAAGACTTCGCGAAGAGCGAAATCGTCATCAGCAGAGCTGAGAAGATCGCCGCCAGGGGGACGAGCGCCAGAATGATCTGAAGAAAGGCGATCGCATCGAGGCTGAAGGCAAATCGGCGGGCAATCTCAGCTGCCATGTCTGGCGCCAACTGGACGCTGTAACTGAAGGTAAAAAAGAGGCTGGCAATAGTCAGTCCGAGGGTTACCAGTGCCGCCGTGAAGACAAGCAGGAACTTTCCCAGGACAATGTCCGTCCGGGGCACTCCGGCTGCCAGAAGCGTTTCGAGCGTTCCGCGCTCTTTTTCCCCGGCGGTCATGTCTATTGCCGGATACATCGCTCCGCTAAGCAAGGTCATTATAATAAGATAGGGCAGGAACATTCCAATCCCGTAGCGGCCCATCTCCTCCTTTGACCGCACGTTGCGCTCGACGATGCCGACCGGTTCGACGATACCAGGCGGCAGTCCGTGCCGCTCCAGAATGCCCGCCAGAATGCGGTTCTCAAACGCCCGACAGACCTTGCTCACCCGTCTCAGAGCCAGATTCGACCGCTCCCGCGTTTCATCGAAGAAGAGCGTTACGCCCGGCTTTCGGTCTGAAGTTTCGCGCGACGCCAGTTGAGTGTCGAAATCGGGTGAGACCACAATAGCCAGATCGATGGTTTTATCCCGCAGCAGCGCTGCAATCGTCTCGTGATCGTCCGATCCGTCGAGTAGGTCGATGTCCTCGAGCGAGCGCAACTGCTCCTTCAAGTCCGGAGCCTGTGTCCCGCTCCAACGGACGATCGACTTCTTCTCCGCGACCTTCTTCGCTTGCGACGAAACAAAGTAGGTCGTCCCGATGATCAGCACCGGCGTCAGGAGCAGCGGCACAACGGTCATTGAGACGAGCGACCGCCGGTCGCGCAGGATGTCCTTCAGTTCCTTGCGATAAATCGTCCGGGTGAATCGGGAAAACAACTGACTATTGCTCCTGCGCAAAGGTTATGAGAGCATCTTGCAGCACCTTGGCAGCCAGTTCGACGGAGTGCGCCTTGACAGCTGGAATACCGCCCAGGTGGTGGATCAAGGCTTTCGCATCGACCTCCCTTGCTGCGGCGAGGCTCATCCCCTCGACCATTTCCACCAGTGCCGAGCAGGCGGCTATGGTCCCCGAACAAGCGCGAGCCCGAAACTTCAACGCTGCAATGTGGTCGTTCGCGACTTTCAAAGTGAGAAAGACGCGATCGAAGCAGCCTTCGCCCTGAATGGCACCTTCTGCAGCAGCATCCGGCTTTTCGACAATGCCGATCCCACGCGGATGGGTGAAATGGTCGATATAGGTATCGGAAAGGTCGCCGGTCATCGTCCTGCCATCTGTCTCAATTGACCGACTACGTCCGCGAGAATCGCAACGGCACGAACCACATCGTCGGTTGTTTGGCTGAGACGGAACGCAAGATGCAGGGCACCGTTGGCTTCCTCCGGCGAAAAGCCTGCTGCCAGCAGGGCGGGAGAAGGCTTCCCAATCCGCGATTGACAGGCCGATCCGGTGGCTATGGCAAGCCCTCGCTGACGGGCCAGCATAACCACGGCTTCGCCTTCCACCCCTCCGACGATGACTGTCAACCCGCCCGGAAGCGGTGCCTCAACCTTGGGAATAACGGCATCGGGAAGTCGCCTCTTCAGTTCCTTGACAGCATTATTACGCAAGGTCTCAAGGTGCCCTGTTTCGACGTCGCCACGAGTGGAATAGACTCTCGCAGCAGCCCCCAGGCCGGCTATTAGTGCCGGATTCATTCGCCCGCCGCGCAAGCCATCCTGTTCCGTTCCGCCGCTGATGAGCGGCCCAAACCGGGCACCCGAGCGGAGCGCGAAGAACGCTACTCCAGTCGGAGCGCCAAGGACCGAGCCGTCGCAAATCATCGAATAGCGACCGATGATTGACCGATCGATATGTCCCTCGGGAGCAAGCCTGATGCACCCGCGCGCTGCAATGTCAAGGCTCGCATCTACGACCGTTTCAGCGTCCGACTTCTCTGCGCATAGGAGCACCTTACGGATCTCCGGCAGCCGCTGATGGAGGCTTCCCGGGGTGGCAGCCTCGAAAGCAACAACGGCGGTTCGGGGGGTAATGGCTCGCTCGATCTCCGGGAAGTTGACTCCTCCAACCCGGTTGAGCGGCAAGACGACCGACTTGAATCCCCACCTTTCGCACCAGATAGCCGACTCCTCGAAGCCGGTCGAGTCCCCATCGACAGAGACGATCTCGCGCCGGAAGTCATCCGCAGCCCAGGCGAGACCTTTGGTCAGTTGATTGCGAGCCTCCTCAACAGAAGAGGTGAAGACGATCCGCATGTCATCGGTCAGGCCGAATGCTGCGCGGATGGCGCTCCGGGCGCCCTCTTCGATGGCTGTGAAGTCCGACTCGTCAGCAGCCCCTGCGCGCCAGTTCCGGGCGGTCTCCATCGCCTTGCGAACCGCTTCCTCAACTTCCGGGTGATAAGCCTCCGGCCGGCGGTCGAAGATAAGCGAAGCCTTCAGCCACGCCTCCGGCTCCACCGGCATCCGCAGTAGTTCTGACGATAGAGTTGATAGATGCGCGAGAGTTCGACCGATCGCCGGTAACCATCGTTCCTGCGAAAGGTCTCGGGAATATAAACGAGATCATGCCGGGCGGCAATTGCGGCGCCGGTCTGATGGATGAAATCGACGTCCTTGTGTGGACTGGTGGAGAGGGTAGTGGAGAAGTAAGGAAGTCCATAATGCCGAGCCTGCCGGGCGGTGCGTTCGAGGCGGTAGGCGATGCACCGGCGGCACCGTTCGCCGCGTTCCGGTTCGTCAGGAAAATCCCGCACCCGATCGAACCACTCGTCGTGGTCCGGGGAGATTTCCTCATAGTTTAGGCCGACGAGTCCGGTGAACATCCTCGCCTCGGCTTCGCGAAGGTCATACTCCCCATCCGGCTCGATATTTGGATTGCAGAACACCCCCCAAAGGTTAAATCGTCCCTTTAGTCGTTCGATAGCAACCGTCGCATCCGGCGCACAACAGATATGCAGCAACAGCCCCGGTTTCTCCGCCTCAGCAGCGATACCCTCCTCTCCAAGTTCCGCCCTCCCAAATCCTGGATTTGACTCCAATCCTGTCTCACCGGAGACCTTCACATTCTTCATTCTAAATTCATCATTCTCCATTTCATTTACCCTTCCTGCGACACAATTGCGCATATGAATGCGGTCAGCGCGCGACTCACCTGTTCGTCGATTTCGTCCTTATGATCGGCGAGAAACCTCGTTAGCGAGCCTTCATCGATCTCCACTCCCGCCCGACGTGCCATTTCTTCAGCGATGATTTGCAGTTCGATCGCTCTCTTGATTGCTTCCGCAGTGAGCACCGGGTTCGCTTGTCGCAAAGTATCGACCAATTGACGATGCGGATCGGTCCGGAAGAGCAGCCGGTCGCGCTCGACCCGGTCGGTTGTGCTCATAAGACGCTATCCAACCATTGCTTCCTGAACTGCCTCAGTTGCCATCGGCATCACCCAAACGCGCCGGGTTGAGGTTCCGTTTTCGATGCGGACAGTCAATTCGGTTCCAAGCCCACGCCCGTCACTATAACGTGCGGTAATGGCAGCGGCCTTGGCGACCTCGGTCTCACTCGCTTCGCCGTCGATCAGGGCTACCGGTCCCATCACCCCCTCAACCTCCAGGCGAAGACGTGCTCCACGGGTCTGATCGAGGTAGAGATTCTCTCCTTGGTCGCGTCCAACGACGACTTTGGAATTCGGCCCGATCCGGATGTGCCGTCCCACCTTGAGCAGCAGGTAGTCGTCCCAGTCAAGTTCCTCTTTCGATGAGTGCTCCCAAAGGTCGCGCACCTTTCGTCCGTAAGTTGGGTCGGTCAGGAAGCAGCAGCCGCCTGCAGGTTGCGGATACTGCCCAAGTCCTAACTCCGAAGCCAGTGCCATTTGCGGCTTGCGCGTCCGGCCGTGAAAGCCCATAAGTTGGGAACGATCTACCCAACCTTCCCGCTCGGGGAGCGTCGGAGGAAGAAGCAGCGCAGAGAGCGGTCTCAAGAGACGGTCTTCCAGCCCCGACTCGCGCGCGATCTGCTTCAACTGTGCCAGATGCTGCGACTTGGGGCGCTGCCCCAGCACCTCGCCGGTGAAGACAAACAGCGCGCCGGACTCCTCCATCTTTTCCCGTGCCAGGCGAAACATATGAATGCGGCAATCGACGCAGGGATTGACATTCTTGCCGTAACCGTAGCGAGGATTATGGAGCACTTCCAGATAGCCGCGCGAAATATCGATTACATCGATCGGAACGCCGATCCGGGCGGCTGCCGAGAGCGCGTCCGACGGCCCGCCCTGAGACGGCCCTTCGCCGGCGCGGCGCACCGCACGGCGGACGTCGGTGAAGCAGAATCCGGTGTGGAAATTGACCGCCTCGACTTCGATCCCCTGGCGCTGAATTAGCAGGAGTGCAAGACTGCTGTCGAGCCCTCCCGACAACAGGGCAAGTGCCTTGATGCTATCAGACAATGTTCGCTTAGTTATCACTCTTGTGTCGAAGCGATCGTCGAATCGACTATAGGGGAGATTTTGCGACTCTTGCCGGGACGGGGCGACAAAATGACCCCTTCGCCATAGTAAGTCTGCATACACTCGGGGCAAAAACTGTGCGTCAACTGCGCGTCGGAGTGCTCGGTAATATACTGCTCAAGGATATACCAGGACCCGTCCTTGTCACGTATCTTCTTGCAGTGCGAACAGATAGGGAGTAAGCCACTCATTACTTTGATGCGGTCAAGCGCTTCCTTGAGGCGCATCTCGGCGATCTTTCGCTCTTCAATCTCATTCTGCAGCACCTGATTTCGTTCCCTTTGGAATTGAGATTCGCGCTCCTTCGATTCCATATCGTAGCGCAATCGGAAATCCTCGACGATCTCGCGCTGCCGGCCAAGAAAGAAACGGGTCTTCAAATCCATCAACTCCTTGTACCCTTCAAGAGCCTTCTTCCAATCTTCACGTTCCTCATAAACCCGCACCAGCGCCGCTTTCACATCGTTTTGCAGGTCAACCGCTTCGATTTCGACCGCCATTCCCCACGCTTTCATATAGTGCTCCTCGGCCTGGTCGATCCTTCTACGAGCCATATGGATATCGCCAAAGTTCTTGATCAGATTGGCAATAGCGAAGGTATGTCCCAACGATTGGGCAATCGACATGGAAAGTTCGAAGTAATGAATGGCCTGATCGAGTTGATCGGTTCTGTAGTAGAGCATTCCCAGGTTGGTGAGAGATGCCAGCATCCCGTGACTGTTGTCTAATCGAGTGTTATACTTATGTGACAGCAATGCGCATTCGAGGGCGGAATCGAAATCCTCTTTGAAGTAATAGACGGTGCAGAGATTGGTGAAAGAACTGGCAAGCATCATGACATCGTCGTCTTCTTCCGCCATTTCTCTAACGATTTCGAATTGCTTCAGGGCTTCGTCGTTATCGAGCAGTTTGCGAAAGACTATTCCGAGATTGGTATGAATCGACTTGCGAAGACCGCGGTCATCG
This sequence comes from Calditrichota bacterium, assembly GCA_016867835.1. Classification (NCBI taxonomy): domain Bacteria; kingdom Pseudomonadati; phylum Calditrichota; species Calditrichota bacterium. The sequence goes on from VGIQ01000031.1 coordinate 22,141, forward strand.
ATCAATTCGACATCGACAAGGGCTCGCTCAAACGCTTTAACTGCCATATCGTGCATGCCGACGGCGGTGTAGGCATTACCGTAATTGATCTGCAGAATGGCGCGGATGCGGGGGTCGTCGATCCTGTCGTAGCAATCGCCCGAACGCTTGAGCGTCTCCAGCGCACGCGGACTTTCGCCACTCTCAAGGTGGGATACCGCTATAGAGTTTAGCAATCCTCCCTTTTGATTGGCGCTGCCATTCTCCATCACTACCGGCTCCCACTCGTTAACCAGAGCAGTGCGCTCGGCGCGAAGGGAGGGATGAGACAATCGGGCGATCAGATAGACCGCAGCGTCGATGCGGACATCCTGATCGTCACAGTAGTCAGCAAGGGAGTAGGCCTCCCTTGCCAGACGCAGGGCTTCGCCGGGTCGCTGAGGAAGCATCGATCTGGCATGAGAGAGTTTTTCCCTAACTTCATGCCTTACATCTCTATTGTCCATTTAGTTGAGATGAATTCTTTTTGAACAGGCATGTTGTTGTGGCAGCGTCCAGAAGGACGGGCATTACTGCCGGTCCTTAAGACAGACAAGAATGTCTGTCTTACTGACGGTATTGTCTGTTGCACTGAGTAATTATTTGTGCAGTTAGTGTTACGTCGCTCTTCCAGAATTGCCCATTCAATGTAGGGGGTCAAGTGCCACCCTACGGCTCCATCCGATACATCATACGCGGGAACGGGATCGACTCCCGAACGTGCTTGAGCCCGCAGATCCACGACACCGTCCGCTCGAGTCCAAGCCCAAACCCGGCATGTGGGACAGTGCCGTAACGTCTTAGGTCGAGATACCACTCGAAGAACTGCTTCGGCAACTGGTGCTCGGCGATACGCCTCTCAAGTTCCTCGAGGCTTGTCTCGCGCTCGCCGCCGCCGACGATCTCGCCGTAGCCTTCCGGGGCGATGCAATCGACACCTTTGGCGAGCGTCGGGTCGCTTTCATCCCGTTTCATATAGAAAGCCTTCACTTCGGCCGGCCACCGATGCACCAGCACTGGCCGGTCGAAGTTAGCGACCAGCGCCTCTTCGTCGGGAGCGCCGAAGTCGTCGCCATACTTGAAAGCAGTCTTGCCGTCGAGCAACCGGGCGGCTTCGGTATAGGTCACTCTTGGGAATGGCTTTTGAACTCGCTCCAGCGGTGCCGTGTCGCGCTCAAGGATCTTGAGATCCTCCTGTGATGCTTCAAGCACCCTCCCGACGACTTCGACCAGGAAGTCCTCGATCAAGTCCATATCCTGGTCGAGATCGAGGAAGGCGACTTCCGGCTCGATCATCCAGAACTCGGTTAGGTGTTTGCGAGTTTTCGACTTCTCCGCCCGGAAGACGGGCCCGAAGACATAGACCTTGCCGAACGCCATCGCCCCGGCTTCGCCGTAAAGTTGTCCCGACTGGGTCAGATAGACCTTCGAGCCGAAGTACTCGACCGGGAAAAGCGTCGTCGTCCCTTCGACCGCGTTGGGGGTGAACATCGGCGCATCGAAACAGACGAACCCGCGCTCGTCGAAGTAGTTCCGGATGGCGCGGATGATCTGATGCCGAACGCTCAGGACGGCATGCTGCTTGCGCGAGCGGATCCAGAGATGCCGGCGGTCGAGCAGAAAGTCAGGGCCGTGCTCCTTGGGTGTGATTGGATAATCGACCGCGATCTGGATCGCCTGCAGCGACTGAACGGTCAGTTCATAGCCGCCGGGGGCGCGCTTGTCTTCACGGACGATGCCGGTTACATAGACCGACGACTCCTGGGTCAGCCGACCGGCCAGGTCGAAGTCCGCTTCGGGGACGTCCGCTTTCGAGACGACGCACTGCATCAGCCCGGTTCCGTCGCGCACCTGCAGGAAGTGCAGTTTGCCGGACGATCGGCTGTTGTATAGCCATCCGCCGAGGGTGACGGTTGTGCCGACGTGAGCGCCGACGCGGGATATAGGGGTGATCAAGTTGGTATCAACGCCTTTGACGATCTCTGCTTGGGATGCCTCCCTTGTTTGCGAGCCTCCCTGATTTGACGCATAGACTCGAGGTCGAAGAGGACTTCCCCACACGAAGAGCACTTCCAATGCTCAAGATGGGTCACGACAGTTCCATCATCGAGCGGATAGTTAGCAGTTACGCGACAAAGGGTATTCCTGCCACACTCGGCGCAGGGCAGCACATCTTCGGGAAATTCGATTCTATTCGACGGAACGCTTGGATGATATGAGGACATAGTAGTAGTCCTTGTCTTCCTGATGGACAATCTTGCCTTTGGTGAAGAGTATAAGTCCGTTGTACGTGAACCCTGATATGATAAAGAGAGTTTCGTGCATTCCCGACTTGGGATTAACTGACGACAAACGCTTCTGGATGACAGGCGCATTTAGAATGGCTTCGAGCACAAGGTCCTCGGTTAGCATGTCGCGCTCGATCTCGTTACGCGCCTTGACCGTGAACATCACTCGGCGGGCAATCACAAGGCGTTTGATGCGAATAAGGGTATCGGACATCACGCACTGTGTAAGTTGCCGGACGATCGGCTGTTGTATAGCCATCCGCCGAGGGTGACGGTTGTGCCGACGCGAGCGCCGACGCGGGATACAGGGGTGATCAACTCATTCCTTCAGAGAATCGATGCGGCGATGACAGCGTCGAGGTGCAGGCACGTTCGGCTTCTTCAAAGGTCACCAATCATAATGTATCGAGCATCCCCGCATAGACTTAGGATAGATTGAATATGCTGATTCCAGTAGCGGCGCGCTGCATCGGGATCGGGCTCGCCCTCTGCATCTTCCGAAGGCTCGCTCCACCAGAAATCCTGTCTGCCCATTCGCTTCAATGTATCCCGCCGGTAAATAAACTCGAATATACCCGCCTCCCAATCCGCATTCCAATCGGCCAATTGGACAAGGTCATCAAGGAACTCCGACGGGAAGGCGCGAGTGTCGATGTGCTGCCGAGGGGAAGCAGGCTTGTCGATAAGGATGATGGTCATGGGAACTTTATTAATCGTAGATTGCGAAGGTCAAGCCACTCTTTGTCTTTTTGTAATAGACTACGATACTCGGCAATGACTCGGGTAATGCCCTCTTTACTTCATATGTATCAGGCTTGATCGAGACCGGCATTCCTCCTACCCAACCATCGATTCCTTGAGATTCCTCTTCAGCACTTGCCAATTGGTAATCCAGCCCTTTATCCTCTGCGATCCGCTTCAATATTGCTTCCTGGAATATTAGTGCTTATCCGTAAATAATTGACTTTTCGTCAATCGTTCCTTATATTGTTTCCCAAGGTGTTCAAACGGGGGTCTTATGCCTCGCATCGAATCTTGGGAAGTGTCAGATGCCTTCTGG
>VGIQ01000032.1 GCA_016867835.1 Calditrichota bacterium
ATCTGCTTGACTTTGAGAATCTGATGTCAAATCCTCAACCTGCAGAAGTCGAAGAATGACGATAGCCTGATCGGGTTCAATTGCGAAAAATTCCCGTTTGGGATTGTATCTATTCGGACCAAATGCGTTATGCAATGCCTTTTCTACCTCTCTGGCATTCCTAACCTTTCCCATGTAAACTATTTCAAAAGGCACAGGCACACCAGTAACGCCTGCATAAAGTTCTCTAATCCTATCTTCAGGTGGGTTACTATCAGTCCATCCAATCTTAACTAATCCGGGCATTGCAGGATTTGTCACTACATAAACGTAGCCGATCCCCTCGCCATCCGGCTCTCTACGCCTAGTTCTTGGTGCCATCTCAATGCCCCCCCTTCATGCTCATCCCCGTGAAGAGCGCGGTCAGGATGGTGAAGATGAACGCCTGCAGGTGCGCGACGAAGATTTCGAGCAGAGATATGCCCACCACCCCTGCTATCGGCAGCGGCGCCATTATGTAACTCTTCGCCATAAAGATCAGCCCGAAGAACGCCAGAATCACCGCATGCCCCGCCACCATATTCGCAAAGAGACGGATGCAAAGCGCGAACGGCTTGGCAAACATCCCGACGATCTCGATGGGGATCATGATCGGGATCACAAAGACCGGCAAGCCGTGCGGCACCAGCGCCTTGAAATGATGCACCACCCCGTTCCGCGCAATCCCCATCCCCTGAATCACCAGAAACGCCATAATCGCCAGGCCCGCAGTAACATTCACATTGCCGGTCGCCGTCCCGCCCCACGGCACCATCCCGAGCAGGTTCATCGAAAGGATGAAGAAGAAGATGGTCAGGAAGAGCGGCAGCAACTTGCGCCCGTCCGACTCGCCGAGGATCGGATAGACCACCTCGTCGCGGATGAAGAGGACATAGACCTCGAGCAGGTGCGCAAACTTCGACCGCAGCAGCCGCCCACCGCGAAACGCCAGCATCAGGCAGAGCGTCAGAATCAACCCCGCCGCCCAAATCATTATCACCGGCTTGGTGATCGAAAGGTCTATGCCGAAGAGTTGCAGGTGCCCGCTCAGTTCAATCGTCTCGAAGGGCAAATGCACATCGAGATGAAAGAACCGGCGCAGCACTTCACCAACAAAGCCGAACGGCGTCTCCAGCGTATGGAGGTCGGTCAGGTGGTGTATAATGTCAACGGTTTCGCCGTGAGCCGGCGCATGAGCGGCTCCGGCGGCAGAGGCAGACATTGAGCGGTAGTTTGACTATGATTATGAGGTGTATCAAAGTGTGTCATCCTGAACCAAGTGAAGTATCTCGCTTGGAATGCATCTCCTTCTTGACGAGATGCTTCACTGCGTTCTGCATGACAAAGCCCAAAGTTGACACTTCTATTCTGACACAGAATTAACTCTGTGCTTCTCTGTGCCCTCGGTGGTAAAAATAGCCGGCTTCCAGAATTTGCAGCGCGAACAGCACCGAAAGCGCTCCCGCAGTCGCGTCGAGCATTGGCCAGTCAAGTCGTCCAATGCCGATCCAGAGCCCGCCCGCAACGACAATCACCTTGAAAAAGAACCCCCCGACAAAAAAGCCGAAGATCCGGTTGAACTCCCCCCGCTTCATTTCGCGACTGATATAATAAAACGGCGGCGCAAAAGCAATCAGCGACAACAACATGGCATTCAGTTTGACGGCTCCCAACCCGGGCGCACCAAGACTCGCCGTCAAAGCCACTGCACCACCCAGCAGTATGATGGCATATACGCTAATTCTCATTCGATTTCTCGGCATCAGCCTTATCCTGCTCGTCCCGCAACCGGTTCAACGTCCGAACAACGTTGACGAAACCGCCGGCCATGCCGATAAAGGCACCTAATATCGCGACCAGTGGCCTGGTCCCCCATTTCCCGTCAAGCCACCAGCCGAGATAGAAGAACCCCAACGTTGAAACCGCAAGAGTAAGCCCAAGGTGAGTGTAGGCGGTCGCATTCTGCAGAGTGTCACGAAGCGGCATTGGATGCTCTCACCACAAAGAGCACCAAGACCACAAAGTTTGCTTGGTGTTCTTTGTGTTCTTTGTGGTGAATTCCCCTTATCCTTGCTCATCCTCTTCGAGCACAATCCTCTTGGGCGGATGCATCTTCGGCTGATCGCCCATTTCGCTCAGGCCGTTGAAGATCGCACCTTCGGCCACCACCAGCCGCTGCGACTTAAGGTCGCCCTGCAGGATAGCGGTCTCCTCGAGCACCACCTTGCCGCCGCAGACAACTTTGCCGATGACGCGCCCGCCGATGATAACCTCGTGCGCGACGATGTCCCCTTCGATGACGCCTTCGGGGCCGATCGTCACGGCTTCCTCCGAGGCGATTTCACCGCTCAGCCGGCCATCGACGCGCAACGACTGCTTTACCTTGAGCCGTCCGTCGAAGACGGCATCGGGCCCAATGATGGTCGAGATTTCGCCTGACCCTTTGGCCGAATAGGATTTGGCCACCAGAACTCTCCCTTGGAAGGCGGACTCATTCCGCCGGAACTTACGCTTTACTGCACCAGTGCTGCCACCAGCACCAGTGGGAACGCGAGGATATAAAGCCCAATCATTAAACCTGCTGGCAGATCGACTAGCGATGGCAGAGGAAAACAGACTCCCGCCAGCCTCACGAGGACTCCCTGGGCGCGAAACCCGTTAAGAAGCGACGGCTGCTTGCCGAATGGCATGATGCCGGAGATCAGCATTACGGCCCCGACGAAGGGCAGGATGAGGCTGCGACCGGTCATAAGGTCTTGCGACCAACCTGCTTTCGATTTTTGGAAAGTCCTTCTAAAAGTCCTTTGGGTAGGATGCTCTCCAAATACTTTTCATCGGGATTTATCCGTACTCCAAGTCCCTTGAAATACCTCGCGTGAGTTCTATGAAGATGCTCTTCGCTCTCGGCTTCAAGAATAACGATCTCACGATTGGACTCGTGAGTCCGGCTCTCCAATTCCATTTGAATACGCATATCAAGAGCAGAATTGACGTCTGAGTCCTGGAAGACTCGCTTTTCAACAATTAGACCCTTCTTGCGGTCATAGATTAGCAAGAATACCATTTTCAATCCCTTAACTTGGTTTTCGCTCAGCGGAAGCCAGTCTCTTCAAAGCGGTTTCTATCCGCTCTCTTTCTCCCAATAACTTTGCCACTAAATCAAGTTTCTTCAAGATAGCAACCAACAGACTTCGTTCTATCTCTTCTATGGAAGCGCATAGATTTGAAAGTTCTATCAAATCGCGGATCAGGCCTGCTTCACCTCCACCATACTTGATTGCTGGATCAACTCTATCAGAAAGCGCCTCAATAGTTTGTGCCCACATATCCTGCAAGACCGTCCTCAATTGGATCTCTACGAAAAGTCCATCTACCTTTGGAATGATATGCACCGCCCGATATCCATGGCTCGGCTTCTCCCGTCGATCAATCACCGCGGCATGAGGGAATGCATGCACCAACGACACAACACACTTGTCCTGCTCAAAGGATGTTCGGCACGACAATTCTGCATCCCGCAATGTCCTGCATCTGACTGAGTCGGATACTCTCACGCGCAGTTTCTCGATGATCGAGTAGTCAGTTTTGGCGCGTCTTCCTGTGGGTGAATGGCCTAGTCCCCGGATGTTATCTATCACATGCTCATAAGCCCCACCAAACGTCCTTTTGAAAGAATCGAGCAACCTGAGATCATCGTCGCTGACTCGCCCCTCTTTCAGCCTTTCCCCGAGCCGATCAATCTGGCTCTTCGTTAGTTGCTCTTTAGATGAACCAGTATGCAGTTCGTCGCTCACTCCCCCTTGAACAGCCGCTCCGGATCGACCGGAACGCCATCCTTCCAAATCTCATAGTGCAGATGCGGCGCCGACGACTTGCCCGTCGAGCCAAGCAGTGCAATCGGTTCGCCCCGTTTCACTTCGGCTTGCGCCTCCTTCAGATTCTGCTCGTTATGACCATAGAAGGTAACCCATCCGCCCGGGTGGGCCACCATAAGCGTGTTCCCGAAGTAGGTTGTCCAGCCGCTGAAAATCACCCGACCATCGCCGGACGCCACCACCGGCGCCCCGAGTTTGCCGGCGATGTCTATTCCGCGGTGGCTTCGATCCGGAAATAGCGGATCCTCAACGAACTTCTTCGATATGAAACCGGCTACCGGCCGGTGGTCCGGTTCAGAGGCCGATCGCGACGTTTCGATTGCAGACGTCTTGAGTAACGAAGCCGCTTCGGCTGAGAGATTGACCGCCCGATCCGGACTTCCCGCTGAAGCGTCATCCGTCTCTGCACCGGCCGGTGTGAGCGGCTGGCTCATGTCGATGTGCCCACCCATACCTCTCACGATACGGGCGAGAATCTGCCTCCCCTGATCGACTTCCCGTGCCACCCGGACGATGCGCCGATTCTCCTCGCGCAGCCGTTCATTCTCCGCTGCCAGACGGTCCCAGTCAAGCGCTCTCTGAATCACGCGCGAGTAGTTGACCACCGCTGCAGCGACGCCGATGATGATCACAACCAGCAGCCAGCCGGCGACCTTGAGCCAGAACGTCGGCACATGAAGTCGCCGCGGCGGTCCGCCCTCGTCCGGGACGATCAGGACGCTTAGTTTACGCGGCACCCGGCTTCCCGCCGCCAGTTCAGCATAGAACGAATATTATATGAGATCAATGCTCGGAATCCAATATCGGTGGAGTCATTTAGGCACTTGGGAGCGATTTTGCCGTCGTAACTCGGCAAGCACTATGGCAGCGGTGTTGGAGACGTTGAGCGAGCCGACCTGCCCATAGCGGGGGATGGCGATGAGGTCGTCGCAAAGGTCTTTTGTCAATCTCGACAGCCCTCCTCCTTCACTTCCAAGGACAAAGGCAATGGAACCGGTGAGGTCGGACTCCCATATAACCTTGGTGCCCGCCGGGTCGAGGCCATAGACCCAGACGTTTGACTTCTTCAATAAGTGTATCGCCTGATGCAGATTCGAGACCTCAACCGGCGGCGTCCGCAACGCTGCACCGGCGGAGGACTTCACCACCGCCGGCGTCAGTCCGGCAGCTCTCCGTCCCGGGATAACAACGCCGGCGGCTCCGAACACCTCAGCCGAACGAATCACCGCGCCAAGGTTGTGGGGATCCTCTACTCCATCCAGCATAATTAGTCCGGCTCCGGCAACTGTCGCCGGCAGCACATCCTCCAGATAACGTAATGCCGGTGGACGATAGTAAGCGACTACCCCCTGATGAACTGCACCGCCCGTCAATCGGTCGAGATCGCCGCGGGGCGCAGTTGCCAATACGACACCAGACTTTGCCGCCCACTCTTCAAGTTCAACCTTCAGTCGGTTCTCAATCGACGGTATTATGACGATCCGCTCGACTTCCAAACCGCATGTGAGCAGTTCCTGGACTGCTCTACGGCCATAAGCCAGAGCCGCTTTCGACGACCGGTGAGTTCCCCGTTTTGCGATTGCGCAACCCTCACTTCAACTTTTTTGCAAACATTGCGCGCTAATCGCTAAAGTTCTGCTTACGGGATGCCGATATCTATGGTGAAGAGACCATATGGCCGTCCCCTTGCACTTCAGCGGCCACCGCGTTACATCAATCTCTGCTTCCATCTGATGCCCGGCACTGCCGGGCATCAGGCTTTTTGTCCCGGACTATGGCTCCCCCTACCGACCCCATAGTATTCGAATCCAAGCGATGTCATCCGCTCCGGATCGTATAGATTCCGGCCGTCGAAGATTATGGGCTGCCGCATTAGCGACTGGATCCGGGCGAAGTCGGGATTGCGGAACTCGTTCCACTCGGTGGCGATGATAAGCGCATCAGCGCCTTTCAGCGCAGCGTATGCATTGTCTGCATAGATAACAGCATTCCCCAGAACCCGTCGTGCCGTGCCCATTGCTTCGGGATCGAATGCAGTAACAATGGCGCCTGTTGTGAGCAGGCTTCGGGCTACCTCGATTGCCGGCGACTCCCGAACGTCATCCGTGCGAGCCTTGAAGGCCAGTCCCCATTGTGCCACCTTAATACCACTCAAGTTGCCGCCAAACCGAGTCTTTATTTTTCCTACCAGTGATTGCTTCTGAAACTCGTTCGATCGGATAGTTGCTTCCGATATGAGAAGCGGACTATCGTGCCTCTCTGCAGTGTGGACCAGCGCCCGAAGGTCTTTGGGAAAGCATGAGCCGCCGAATCCAAGACTGGGAAAGAGAAAGTGACGACCTATCCGCTCATCCGAACCGATGCCGTTTCGGACCTCTTCGACATCCGCTCCTACGACATCGCAGAGTCGGGAAATCTCATTGATGAAGGCGACCTTGGTAGCCAGAAATGCATTGGCGGCATACTTCGTGAGTTCAGCCGACTCAACCTTCATAACGATGATTCGGTCGCTGATGCGCATAAAGGAGGAGTAAAGCGATGTCATCACCTCGATAGCCCTTGGACTATCCGAACCGATCACCACCCGGTCAGGCTTCATAAAGTCGTCCACCGCAGCTCCTTCCTTCAGGAACTCGGGATTGGAAACGACATCGAAGGGTGCACTCGACAGTGATGCAATCAACTCCCGGACCTGTCGCGCCGTTCCCACTGGAACCGTCGATTTGTTGACGATGACCTTGTAGGATTCGATTCCGTCTGCAGCCACCTTCGCCGCCGACAACAGATGCGACAGGTCTGCAGCGCCATCTTCACTCATCGGAGTCGGCAGGGCGAAAAAGACGACATCGCTCGACCGCACTGCCGCAACAGTGTCCGTGGTGAATGAAAGTCTCCCGGCGGCCAGATTGTGCCGGACGAGTGGTTCCAGCCCCGGCTCGTAGATATGCACGGAGCCGGCGCTTAGACGTTCAACCAGCCCCGGATCTATATCGACGCCGATGACATCGTTGCCATTTTCTGCTAAACAGGCTGCGGTTACGAGTCCTACATAGCCTGTCCCAATAACTGCAACCTTCAATCTGATAGTTCCTTAAACTGATGATTGGACGGCAGCAAGTTCGTCTGCCCGGCGCAGCGATTCAAACGTCCCGGCATCGGTCCACCAGCCCCTTAGGAAACTGCAGGTCATCCTACCACGCTCGATATAGGCATTATTGACGTCGGTGATCTCAAGTTCGCCGCGTCTTGAGGGCTTCAACGTCTGGATGATTTCAAAGACCTGCCCGTCGTAAAAGTAGATACCGGTTACAGCCCAATTGGTGCGCGGATCGGAAGGCTTTTCGACGATTCCGGTGACCCGGCTGCCGTCAAAGTCCGCCACCCCGAAGCGATGCGGATCCGGGACTTCCTTCAGAACAACCCGGGCACCCTCTCCTTGTCCATTGTATTCCTGCACCATTTCCACCAGAGAGTCCTCGAAGATGTTGTCTCCTAAGATGACCACCATCGAGTCACCATGGACGAAGTTCTCGGCGAGTCCAAGCGCCTGGGCGATACCCCCGGCTTGATCCTGAACCTTATAGGTGAACCTGCAATTGAAGTCGCGGCCGCTGCCCAGGAGCCCGACGACATCGCCCATATGCTCGACGCCGGTTACGATGAGGATCTCCTCGATGCCGGCTTCGACCAGTTTCTCTATGGGATGGTAGATCATCGGCTTTCCCCCGACCGGCAACAAATGCTTGTTGGTCACCTTGGTCAGCGGATAAAGCCGGCTGCCGGTCCCACCGGCAAGGACAATACCTTTCATATCGACTCCCTCAACAATAATGAACGACACCGACGCACACCTGCACATGACCTAAAGGTCGGCCGCTGGCCGGCTAAGCCGGTCTTAATCACCTGCTATCAGAATAATCGCCGCTACCGCGCAGACGATACCCAGGACTCGCCGCAAAGTCACCGGCTCACCCCAGACCAGCACCGCGAAGAGCGCCACGCCGACCACATATAGCGACGTGAGGGGAACGATGATACTGACCGGACCTTTGGAAAGGGCGATGTAAAACAGTATTGCCCCTAACGCGCCAAAGCCACCGGCCAAAAGCCCCGCCAAGTCCCCACTCGACGGACGAACCTTGAACGCCGACGGCATTATCATTGCCATCGCAGCAAGACCGGCCACGCAGGTCAGAACCTCAAGGCGCGCCCAATCGACTCGCGACAATGCAAACTTGACCGCCAGCCCCCAGGCGGTCCAAGCCAGCGTCGCCAGTAATGCCCAATACTTCCAACTCACGAATAATCATTGGTTGATGATATGTGATCAAATCTGCCGGTTACGACCCGTGAAAGCGGTAACCTTATAAAACTTAACTCCTCGATTAAGGCTCCTGCAAGCCTGCAGGCAGGCACAGGACTTCGGGAGCCTGCAAAGTGGCTTGACGAATCATATATGGCCCCCCTAGTGAGTCCCCCACAAACTGGGAGACGGAACAGGATGTAACCTCACCCATCAATTACTGGCAGCGACTGCTACCGAACCGAGCGCTGCGACCGATTCCCGGACATTTCCGGTAGGATTTTGACACCGGCACTTGTCTATAGCCGATGCCTTGCGTATATTGCGTAGGTGGCAGTTTTCACCTCCGACTTCCTTCCCGCTGCTGCCTGCCTTGTTTACCGGAACCACACCTAATGGAAGGTTGAACCCCACTACCCGACATAGTTCCCGCCTGCGAACCATCGCGGGGCTGTTGCTCCTGCTTCCGGTCGCGTTGCAGCATTCTTTGATCGACCTTGGCGATGGCCCCGAGCCACCGGTCGATATGAATCAAACCAGCGCCGGTGTCGCTTCGGGTCGCGCGACTCCCGACGGACGTCCTATGATCTGGAAGAACCGCGATCGCGGCGGCGGCGAGCCGATGGAGTTCCGCTACTGGGATCAGGGACCCATTCCATTCATCGGTTATACCAGCAATAACAATCTGCTCGAGTGTTACGGCGGAGTTAATGCCGCCGGCTTCGCCGTTGCCAATACCGACGGCCACAACTTTGACAACGGCCCTCACAACGACGGTCGGGTGATGTGGGACGCACTGTCGAAGTGCCGGACGATCGACGACTTTCAAGCGCTTCTCGATTCCGCGGATCAAGTCGATGTCAACGGGCGCTACGGATACAACTATCAGGTGCTCGACGCCTATGGAGGTTGCGCCAACATAGAAGCGGCCCGGTTCGGGCATACCCGGTTCGACGCCGCCGACGCCCCCGAGGGCTTTCTGGTGCGGGCGAACTTCGCCTACACCGGCAACATGAATCTGAATGACGGCACCAATGGCATTCATCGTCATAATCGCTCGGCAATACTCTTCCGGCGCGCTGTCGAAGAAGGCCGCCTAACGCCGCAATACATCCTTCAGACAGTCGCGCGCGACATTTCGAGCATCGACATCGACCCCTACCCGCTTCCCTTGCGCGGCTATTTTGCCGATTATCCGTATGGCTCGGTGCCTAACTTCGCTTCGATCTGCCGCTCGACAACGAGTGCAACCCTGGTTGTTCAGGGCGTTCCCAATGGCGGGCGACCGGACGACTGCGTTACCTGGGCTATGATCGGCGCCCCGCTCGGCGGCATCACGACTCCGCTATGGGTTCGAGCCGGCAGCGTCCCGGTAGAATACGACGGCCCGGCCGGAAGCCGGCTCAACACCCGCATTATCGCCCTGCGCAACTATGCCTATAACAACGTCGGCGCGGTCGATACCTGGAAACTGACCAATCCCTCCCGCACCGGGCTGTGGGATTTCATTGTTCCGCTCGAAAACTGGATGTTTGCCAAGACCGAGCGGTTTCTCGCCTCGCCGAACTTCAGTTATGACCGCCTGAGAGCGTTCCAGGACGAAACGGCGCAGCAGATCGCCGACTCGATCCAAACCTGGAAGCCGACCTACGCCGTAACCGAAGTGAGCGTTTCGATTTTCCTGCCGCATCACATTATGCTGCGTTGGGGACAGATTGCTCCCGAACAGATCGGTGGACGCGACAACCCGTCTGGCTATGCGGTCTATCGCTCAGCCGAGCCTTTCCGCGAAGGCATGGGCGGCGAACTGATCGGCGAGACCTCTCAAACCTTCTTTGAGGATCGCTCGGCACCCCTTGGCGGATCCTATTACCGGGTGGAACTGGTGTTCTGAGATGCTCGAGTGCGGGTGATAGATTCTACTTTTACAAAAGAGTATCAATAAGGCCAGGCAGAGGGATGGAGGCTCGTAGTTAATGAGCACACGTATCTATCGAATAAACATTAACCAAGCCCTTTTCGGTTCAGGCAGAATGCCGAGCCGCAGGCAGGTAGCCAAGTAGCATAGAACACAAGAGGGCGGGCCAAGACCCGCCCTCCTGGGCTGTTCAACCAGATCCCGACTAACTCTTTGTCTTGTCGGGCGCCTTCTTCTGCTCGATCTCCTTCTTCAGTTCGCGCATCTCTTCCTTAAGACGCTCAATTTCCTTGTGAATGTCCTCCCGGGCATCGCCAAGCGCTACCTTGGCCTTGACCAAGGCTTCCCGAACGATCTCGCGGATCTGCTCCTCGTCGATGATCTCGCCGTTGCGCTCGATCCGGATGCGCCGTTCCTGAGGACTCGTCATCCCCATCATCCGCATCTCCTTCCGCTCGCCGAGTTCGACCTCGGCGGACACTTTCTTCCCTTTGCGGATGTAATCGATCTTCACCTGCTCACCCGGTTTGCCGGAACGAATGGCCTGAACGAGCGCCTCCTGCGATTCGGTCGCCCTGCCGCCCAACTTGACGATCACGTCGCCCGACTTGAGACCCGCCTTCTTAGCCGGGGAGTCATTGACCACCTCCTCGACCAGGGCGCCCTTATCTACGCTAAAGTAATCCCTGGCAATGTCGCCCTCGATGGTGCGCGATGTGACTCCCAGAAACGGCACGGCGGTCTCTTCATGCTGCCAATTGAAGTCCAGGTCTAAGTCATGCCACGACATCGAGGACGGGCGTTCGGCGAGGGTTACGTCGATGCTCTTCTCGGCCCCTTTGCGCCAGACGACAACCGCGACCTTGTCGCCGGGGGTGCAGTTGCGGATACGGTCGCGAAAGTCCGACACTGACGAAACGGACTCGCCACCCACCTTCAAAATGATGTCGCCTTCATCTATGCCGGCTTTGTCGGCTGGTCCCTCCTCGACGACATCCTCCACAAGAATGCCATCTCCCTTGAAATCAAGTGCTTCGCGGTCGTCGGCATCGAGCGCTTCAGGAAAGATGCCGACGTAAGCGCCCTTTGCGTCATCGCCAGAGGTGACGACGACGACCTTCTTCTCCTCCTTGGCAGAAGAGGGCATCGCCCCACTCAAGACCAGCGCAACCGGGAGAAAAAGTGCGGAAAGAAATTTGGACAGGTGCATGGAAAACTCCAGTTTGATACCGAATTAGGCTTTGGAGATTGCACCCCTAACCGGGCTTTAGGTTCCCGGCTCTTTACCGCTGTGCAGAGGCAGGCGAGTGCCTACTTAATAAGGAACACCTTCATCGTCTTCGCTTCGTATGCGGTCGTGAGTCTGACGAAATAGACTCCGTTCACCAGACCTTCGCCGTCCCACTCGACAGCATGCTCCCCTGCTGGACTTGTGCCGGCTTCGATCAGTTGCAATTCCCGACCGGAAGGATCGTGAAGCGCAAGTCGGTAAGGCGTCGCCCGGTCCAACCGATAGGCAATGCGGGTCCGCGCATTGAAGGGATTAGGCCAGGCTGATATGAGAGTCATCTCGGTCGGGTTAAAACCGGCTTCGCGCCCCACTTCGAGCGTCCCCGTGAGGCAGGCTTCCGACGAGTAGCAGCCATTCCCCTCCTGCCATATCGGTCGAACAACCCGCTCCATCTGCCCGTCATAGATGCGGATAGTGAGTTGCTCGCCATCGCGTGCGCCGTCTATCGCCTCGGTCGTCGGATCATCCCCCCAAACAGCCAGACCGAGTGCAGAGTTCTCTGCACAATCATCAGAATGGCGATGCACCGCCGATCCCACCGCCAGCCCGGCTTCGGTAAAAACACCGGCTTCCCAATCCACATCCTGCACTCTGCACTCCACATTCAGGAGCAGGCTCATATTCGATCCGGTCGGAGCAATCTCCGGAAAATGCTGCACCGGCGCAGAGACTTCCATTGACTCCGGAAATCTGTCATCAATGGCCATCAAGCCTTGTCCAAAATTCCAGACCAGCGTGTCGGCAACAGCCATCTTCACCTGATAGCCCTTGCCGCGGCGTAAATTGCCCATGTTGGAAAAGTTCTGCGCCCGGTTGTAGAAATTGCCTCGCTCGTCCTTCGCGAAAATGATGTTTTCGCCCAGATTGCTAAACGCCGTTGGTGCAGCGACCTGCTGCTCCGGGAAGTAAGCGACGAAGTTCCAACCCTGCCGAAGCGGAATGGGGTGATCGGGCGGCACCGGATCGCTTATCACAAGCAGCGTATCGGGATCCGAGAGTTTAACCATATAGCCCTGCCGGACGTCGTAACCGGCGATGCTGTTGAACAGGCCCGGCACATAGAATCGCCCGGACTGGTCCTTGACGATCAACAAGTGCTCCCGGTTGACAATCTCCCGGAAGACGGTCGGGATGTCAGGATTGGGCGGCGGGCAAATGGTGGACATGATGTTCCACCCGGCGGCAAGCGGCGTGGCAAACCTGTCGAGCGGCGGCGGCTCCTGCCCGATTGAAGCCGACGATGCGTAAATTCGGTCACCGGTCGTACTGTTGTTGTTGTTGGCGGCATTGCCGGCAAACCAAAACGTAACCGGCCCGAGGTTGTCGCCGTTGGGAGCAGTCCAGTCGAATTCCCATTGCGCCGCGCCACCCTGACCGCGGAACGTGCCGTTGATGTTGTGCTTCAAATACTGTGGGCTGTTGCCGAATCCGCTCACCTGAGTGATGTTGTTGACCGTGGTCAGCGCCCCGAAACGGGCGTTCTGGCTGTTCAGCGAGGTCAGTTCGAAGCCCCACCGGCTGGCGCCCGGATCGCTGAGGCGGACGGTGATCCGGTACCGCTGGCCCGAACGGTAGCGCTCCGGGGCGTTGAGCAACTCAAGCCGCCCCTGGCCGCTGTTGAGCGCAAAAGTGTTATGGCATTGAACGCAGGTGTTCCGGGCCGGTGGATTTCCGGCTACACCATCGGGTGGGTTGTCGGGATAGGCTGCCGCTTGCGAAACGGGGTAGATGAGCAAGGCTGCCAACAGAAGTTCTATTTTCAATCGCATTGGAAGATTCCGGTGTGGTTGTATTACTTTATACCTGAAGCGAGGGTGTCATCCCTCCTATCCTATATCCGCTCTCTATCCCCAAGATATACGAGCGAACTCACATTAGAATGGTAATCCCCCGGTCGCCGGCGCTCCAAAAACAACCTGTCCGCACCGGTCGGGTGCGGACATTGGCTGGGAGACAGGGATTCGAACCCCGATTCCATGGTCCAGAGCCATGTGTCCTGCCGTTGGACGATCTCCCAAGTGAGTCTCAAATATAGTGCCCGGCGCACCCACAGGCAAGCCGCTGACTGCCCCGGTTCGCCGGAGTCCAAAATTGGCTTGGAGTGATCCGTCAGCGGGCGCTATATTAAGAGAGTGAGCATTAGGGTATAACCACCAACCGGAGCATCATCTTTGAAGGCTGCTATTGGCATCGTCACCATCTTCATACTAACCACCGCCGGCTGCGGTCGCAACCCCGATCCGGCAAACAGTCCGGCCGGAACGCCGGTCACCAGGACCAGCACTATGTCTGATGAACGTCCCATCCCGACAGAAGCGAAGCCTGCTGCAGAGAGGAAAGCCGAACTAACCGCCCCCACCATCGAGGAGGTCGGCGACACCTCCGAGGTCGCGGTCATCTCGACGGCCAAGGGCGATTTCACCGTCGAGTTCTTCCCTGCCGTTGCGCCTCTGCACGTAGCCAACTTCAAGAAACTGGCTCGCGCCGGTTTCTATGACGGGACGACCTTCCACCGCGTCCTGCCCGGGTTCGTCATTCAAGGCGGGGATCCCAACACCAAAGACTCCGATCCCAACAACGATGGAATGGGCGGACCACCCTGGAAAGTGAAAGCCGAGTTTAACGATATTCTGCATGAAAAGGGCATCCTCTCGATGGCCCGCAGCCAGGATATCAACTCCGCCGGCAGCCAGTTCTTCGTCTGTCTCGGTCGAACGCCCCACCTTGACAACAAATACACGGTATTCGGTAAGGTGATCCGCGGGATCGAGACCGTCGATGCGATCGGCGCGATGAAGCGCGACCCCTCGAATCCTCACGACCGGACTCTCCCGGCGGTCATTATCCGGTCGGTGAAAGTAGTGTCGCGATCGGCACTGCCCCAAGGGTGAACCGGTTTGCAGCCGCGCTGATGTTGACGCTCCTTGGGGGGGTCAACGCTGCGTCTGCCCGCGAGACCGGTGCAACCGGCCGGCACTGGCTCTTTCTGGACGACGATCCTATTCCGGCCGGTCAACTGGACCGGCAACTCGACTCCCTGGCTCGGACACTAACACCCCGGGCGCTCGCCCGACGGGTTAAGTCTATCGCCCGAACTCCGCCGGTCAGGGCTTGCGATTTAGGACCTTCGCAGGAACGACTTCGAGATATCGATGCGACCGGCTGCCGGATCATCGTTGTGGCGCGCTATCTGAATGCGGTGTCGGTTGGCGGTCCTTCCGAAGCCCTCCACTGCGCTGCCCGGCTCTCCTTTGTCCGCACCTCGCGTCCGGTTCGTAGCCTGCTCCGGGAAGTGGAACTGCCTCCCACTCCGTCTGAAGTAACGATCTCTACCTACTACATTCCGCAATTCGCTGAGTATGGCCGCTCCTGGACACCGCTCTCGATGGTGAACATCCCGGAGGTTCATAACGAAGGACTACGCGGCCGAGGCATCCTTATAGGGGTGCAGGATACCGGTTTCGACCGGCTCCGACACCGCGCCTTCCGGGACCTGAACGTCGCTGCCGCGTGGGACTTCGTCAACAACGACGCCAACGTTGGCGATGAGGACGATGCAGGCTCCGGCCGGCACGGGACGCGGACGCTCTCACTTCTCGCCGGGAACGACCGCGGCTCGTTCATCGGTGCGGCACCGGAAGCAACCTATGTCCTGACCAAAACCGAGAACACCGACTCCGAACGCCCCATCGAGGAAGACTATTGGGTTGCCGGGCTCTGGTTCTGCGACTCCCTCGGCGTGGATGTGATCTCATCCTCGCTCACCTACCGCGACTGGTATCAGTATGCCGACTTCGACGGCGAGACGGCGGTAACGACACGAGCCGCCGACTCGGCGGCCGCCGCCGGCATCGTCATCGTCAACTCAATCGGGAA
Source organism: Calditrichota bacterium (assembly GCA_016867835.1). Lineage (NCBI taxonomy): Bacteria > Pseudomonadati > Calditrichota > Calditrichota bacterium. The sequence continues at coordinate 15,282 of VGIQ01000032.1, forward strand.
CACCGGCGGTCGGGTCTGGCCCGGCAACAAGATGGGCGCTCCTGCCGACGGACGGCTGGTGCTCACCATCGGAGGCACCAACCGTGACTCGACCTGGTGGGCGTCGGCGTCGCAAGGGCCTACCTACGACGGCCGGATCAAACCTGACCTTGCGACCCTCTCCCAGTCGGTTCCGGTTGCGGCAAGTTACGACGATTCCTCCTACACCGCTTCGAACGGCACATCATTCGCGACGCCGGTTGTGGCAGGAATCGTGGCCTTGATGTTCCAGGCTAATCCCGAACTGACCGTCGATCAGGTCTTCGACATCGTCCGCCGGACGGCACATCAGGCGCATCGTCCCGACACCCTCACCGGCTGGGGAGTGCCCGATGCCCTTGCTGCAGTTCGCATGGCCCGTCAACTCAGCGCTCCGGTTACGCCGGGCTGGGAGGTTCCGGCGGAGCCGTTTCTAACCGCCTTCCCCAATCCCTTCAACGGTTTCCTCACCGTTCGTTTGCGCCAGCCATTGCCGGGAGAGTTTAAGGTCTTCGATGCTGCCGGTCGGATCGTTCGGCCCTTGACCTATGGCGATCGTCAGACGATAAGGCTTGACTTTTCGATGCTTCCAGCCGGGACCTACCATCTCCTGCCGCGCCCCGATGGCACGGCGGCTCGGGTCAGGCTGCTCAAATAACGACCTACGCTCCCGCCTTTCAACTAACCCGAGACGCCGTCAACCTCTTTGTACTGCGAACTAATCATTCCCGGTTCGTCACTTTGAAGTCTGCCAGCCGCTATGGACTATGATGATCCCTTGTTCGAGCGTAGTATATATCAGGAAACCGACGGCTGATCCTCTTGTTGACTATAGCGCACGGATGGCAGCACGATGCCACTTTGGGATCTATGCGATAGCCTGGCCGCCAGCCCTTGCGAACTGCTCTACAGGTTGACGGGACGTGTTCCAAGAATCTATATTGATTGAATTACCAGATAAGAATTATAGGGAACTTGGAGTAATAGGTATGTCGTTCCCGCGCAGGCATGACGACATTACTTAATGTCGCTGTCCTTTTCAAGTAGATACTATCTCAAGATGTTATTACTGGGGGCAGTTTACAGTTGCCTTTTCCGGGAGTGGGTATTCGCGTAGGGTCGGATTCCGATCCGACCATTCTATTGGGCGATTTGGAAATCGCCCCTACGCGAGCAACTATAAGTTGCCCCAGTTGATAAAAGAACCTCTCCAGTTTTAGCGAATTGATGTGAGGTTCTTGGGGCGCCTTCACCTCAACCTCAACTACATATTTGCGAATTACTTAACCCCTCGATCAATGATTTTCATTTCCGTAGTCGCAGCCTTCCTGTTTACAGCAGTCAGCCTTTGGGCGCACCTTCCCGAGGAGTACTCCCAGGACTGCAACGCCCCCATCCTCTACGGCGGCTTCTATGACCCTCCCGGCATCTCCCGCGCGGACGACCCGGTTTATCACAATAACGACCGCATCTTGCGCCGACTGCTGGCGCTGCGCGACTCGATGGCCGTCGTCAATCCGAACTGGTTCCGGTTCGACTCGATCGGCGTCAGCCTCGAAGGCCGCCCGATCTGGTGCGTCCGGATCGGAAACAACGTCAACGACTCGCTCTCGGAAAAGCCCGCCGTCCTCCTGGTCGGACAGGTGCATGCTGAGGAGATTCTCGGCGTCGAGTACGTGATGCGCATGATCCCGGCTGTCATCGGCAACCGCAACTGGCGCCAGAACGTCGATACTTATATCGTCCCGACGACCAATCCCGACGGTTTGCACATCGTCTATACGCTCGACTACACCTACCGCAAGAACACCCGCGACAACATCGGCGACGGCCGGTTTCGCTACAAGTTGGGCTGGGGTCAGGATACCTCGGGCGTCGATTTGAACCGCAACTATCCGCTCTTCTGGCAACTCGGGACCGCGCTCCTGGTGAGCGGCGACAATGAGTTCTTCGACTACTACCGGGGGCCCGGTCCGGCCAGCGAGCCGGAGACGAAACTCCTCATCGCTCTCGTCGATCGCATCCGGCCGCTCTATTCCTGCGTTATCCACTCCTCGCGCACCGGCAATGTAGCGCAGCAGGTGATCTACCCCTGGTCTTACGCCCCGCGCGATCTGGTGGATAAGAAGACCTCCCCCGACATCCTCGCCTTCGACGCGCTCGGCAGCGAAATCGCCCTCCGTTGTAAGCGTTACGCCGAGCCGATCAAGACCTACGAGCCGGTACGGATCGTTCTGCCGCGCGGTGACAGCGAATCCTATTTCTACTGGAAATATGGCGCTTTCGCCTTCCGCATCGAGATCGGCGCCGCCGGGGAGGCTATGCAGCCAGATTCGGCCGGGGTCTATTCAGTTCTTTCGGACGTCCGGTTGGGAATCGAGTACTTCCTCAACTCAGCAGCCAACGTCGCATCCGACGGGCAGGGTCCGATCATCCGCAACCGGATGAACCTGAGGGTTACCGATCAGGTAACTGGCGCGCCACTCGAAGCGCGTCTCCATATTCCGTCGCTATCCCGGCCCATCTATCCCTACCGGAAGACCAATCCCGTGAACGGCCGGGCCTTTTGGCCGGTTTATGATGGCTTTATCGACACCAGCGGCCTCACCGTCCGCAAATTCGGGTATCGCCCCTTCCTGCGCCGACCCATACAAGGAAGCATCGATCGCGCCCCCATTCAGGTGCGGCTGGTGCCGCTGCCGGTGCGCAATGTCCGGCTCGAATTCACTACCGGTGGTACGCCGCTGCCTGACGGAGCGACCGCCTGGTTCGACCACCCTGATAGTTCGTGGCAGATGACGACCGCCTCCGGCCGGATCGATCTGTCGCTTCCGGAGGGCGACTATCAGGTAACTGTCGCCGGACTGCGCAGCATTGTGCCGCGTCGGACGGCCTTCACCGTGTTGTCCGACACAACCTATCACATCGGTTTATCCCCTGCCGCAATACTGCTTGACCAGTCGTTCGACGGCGGCGACGTTGTCTATATGTCGGATCACCGACTCAACACCAGCGGCCTCGACAGCCTCTCGCGCTGGGAATTGACCGAGATTGTCTATCGCACGCCACCGCGCGCCTTTACCGATACCCGCACCGGCAACACCCTGCGCAATGAAGATAGTTGGGGCGCACCCTATAACTTTTTCGATGGAGGTTTCAACCTCGCGGCCTGCTCCACTGCAGCGCTCACATACTGGCTAAACCAGGCACTCGAACCGGGCTACGACTCAATGTGGGTCGAGGTATCGACCGGCGGGCTGGCCGGGAGCGATCCAGCAGGCTGGACCTGGATTCAAGCCGCTCCGGCGCATATGGAGCAGTCGGTGCTCGATTCCATCCCGCCGCGACCCTGGAATGCCCGGTCGATACGCCTGCAAAGGTGGGGCCGTTGGAAGCAGTTCGTCGTGCCGCTCGACGCCTGGTGCGGCGAACCGGTCGTGCATTTCCGATTTCACCTTCGGAGCGACAACTACACTGAGGAGGATGGCGTTACGATCGACGACGTAGCCCTCTTCGCCTCGACCGAACGGCCGCCTGAAGTCTCAGCCGATCCTCTCCTGCCGAGGGCATTCGCTCTGGACGAGCCGTATCCCAATCCCTTCAACGGACTGACAACGATACGGGTGGCGATGCCGTCGGACGGTCTGTTTCGGGGCGCAGTCTATGACCTCCAGGGCCGGCAGGCATTCGACCTCGGCAAGCCGTCCTTTTCAGCCGGAAGCCACCTGGTGAGTCTTGATCTTGGGAGTCTCCCGGCCGGGCTTTATCTCCTCCGAGCCACCGGCCCGGATGGCCGAACCATTACCCACAAACTTGCACTGGTGAAGTGAGAGAAAGGAACCTTGTCGTTGTCTAAGGATTGGTGGACCTTGCATGGGGGGGTTCTATCGGCGATCATCATGCTTATGGTTACCGTTGCTGCCGACGCAGCCTGGCGTATCACCCCCGAAGGAGGGGCTTCAATGCCGATCGGGAAGACCGGTGACCGGTGGCAGCCCGGTTACGTAGTCGGACTGAAGTCTGAGATTTTATGTGAAGAGCAATTCACTTACGGCCTTCGGGGAGCCTTTCATCGCTGGCTGCCCGATGGGCGTGACCTGCTGCGCACCTCCGGACGGGATTTGAAAGTAGAGCGGACGAGCGGTTGGAATGTAACGGGCAGCCTGACAGCGCTTGGCATGTTCCGGCATATGATGCCGATGCACCTGCATGGAGGTATGTCTATGGAAGCCGGTTTGTCGCTTAACTATGTGCGACGATCCGACGTCTTCGCCAAGGGAGTCTGGACGCAGGGCCATACCGCGCTGGTGCGGGAGGTCAATCTCAAGCGTCAGGCGGTAGTCGCACCGGGACTGACGATAGGAATGAACCTACCCTTGGGTCGTCATGTCGCAGTTGGAATGAGAATGGAGAGAGTCTTCGACAACGACGAGACAACCTTTATGGCGTTGTCGCTGGTACTCCTGGGAGGCAAGATGTGATTCGGTCAATAGAAGTCTGTTGAAAAGCGGTGTAGAGCGAGGCTACCTGCCCCTCAGCCAGCGGCCGAAGCGTTTTGCTGCCTCGCCGTAGATTGAGACGATCTTCGACGTGGGAAGTTCGGTGGACTTTGGAATGTGCTGAAAGAGCATTTCCATCGCGCGTTTGATGGTCATGACGAAAAGTATCTGCTGATAATGATCCACACTATCACGGCGAACTTCAAGTTCCGCGACATTCTTTCCCTGATATCTAAAGAGCACCTTCTGGTCGTCGGTTTCAGCGTCTGATCTGGCTTTTGAATTTACGACTTGGAAGTTTGCAGCCATCGCCTTTACCACATCGGAGTTGAGAAATACATGGAACTTGTCTTGGTATAGGATAGACAGATAGTTAACTTCACCGCCGTTGAAAATAGATTTCATCAAGAAAGCCCTTAGAATTGCCTTCCTTTGAAATCTGTCTCTCAATTCGCGCATGGGAGTCTTGAGCCTCTCTTTGGCTGGTTCCGGGTACTTCCGATATTCCTCATAAGAAGGCGGAAATGCGTCAATGCAGTGCACCAGGAGATGTCCAATACCGTCTAATGCCATAAAGCCGTCATCATTAAGAAATCGGTTGCGGCCGTACAGAAAGATCTGCCACCGCTTGGCGCCTGACTTTACCGAGTGCGCGTCGCCAGATGGGTCGATGACATCCTTCTTGGCTTGCAAATCGTTCTGATAGTCCTTACTTAGGCCTAATTCGAGAGCAAAAAGTAAGGCATTGTCGTGTCCTTCCTGCCTTACCTGTTGCGCCCTCTCCGTTGTCATTGCTCGCCGTTTTCGCATCACTTCGGGTCTTTCCAAATGAGCAGTTCGTGGGACTCCTTGACATATTGTCCATTATTGGCTCGCACCCGATTCCCGCCGATCCGGGTTTCGCCCTGACCAAAGGTATATTGCCATCTTGGGGTAATCATCTCAAAGTCCCGATACCATTTCCGGATGGTGGTGCAGTCATTGTAAGAGAGGATGAACCCGCCGCGATGCTCCATCAATAGGTCGCGCAGAAGTCCATGCTTGAAGTTGTTGTGATGAATGGGGAAGTTCCGCTGCGGATACATGCCGCAAAACATTTTGCCGTCATCAAGATAGTAGGGCGGGTCGCAGTATAGGAAATCGTCGCGGTGGGAGGGCATTACAGTCTCAAAGGAAGACGCCTCGATCTTCATTGACGGCGCGCGAAAGAGCTGGACCTTCCGGGTGATCTTGGCATAGCGGTCGTTGTCCATATAGACCGACGAAGGCCAACTGAGGAATTGATGGCCGTAAGAGGTGCTGAAGGTAAAGAAGAAGACCGCGGCAAGTTCCAACGGATCCAGCGTCTTGCCTTCTTTCCAATGCTGGCGAAGCCGCTCCTTTTGCTGGGCAAAGGTTGCCCGGTCGGCCTTGAACCCGGTCAAACGTCGGTAGAGGGCCTCGGGCTGCGCAATCTGGATTTGCCAGTAGTTGCAGAGAATGTCGAAAATGTCATAACCGACGACCTCCAGGCCCAACTCGACCGCACATGCGACCTCGACCGATCCCCCACCGATGAAAGGCGAGACGATCCGCTTGACGTTCGCCGGGAGTCGCTCGACGATCAAGCCGACCGCAAGGCTCTTGCCTCCGGCATAGCGTAGTGGCGAGCCGAGGTAGCGTTTGTAGGGATTCTTGCCGCTGCTGGCAAGAGAGCGGAGGAACCTCTCGCGAACGCTACTGAAGGTATGATCGGGTGCCGTAGATTTATTCGGAACTTCACGACGAAGCGACCCGGTCAAGTCAAGCGGCGGCAATGTCAGTTGAAGTGACTCCATCCGAAGTGGTGAGAACGAACCAAATCCTAATATACGGATGTGCAGTTAGGAATACAATAGGCGGCGTTACGTCGTTGCCGGACCAGGGTTAGAATCGCCTTGACAGGGTCAGGCTGCCAAACCCTCCCCCATAGGTTGGACTGCGTCGAACTGCTTCCGGCTCGGGCGGCTCAGTCGAAGGTGTGGTTCGTCGCCAGACCTTGATGGGGAAAGCCTGTGCAAGTGAAGACTCCACCCGCCAGCCTGAGAATGCGAACCTGAGCGATACATGGACGATCCCCCCCAGAACCCGTTCGACATTCCAGGTGTAGTGTTGCTCATCAGCCTTGCCGAAGACCAAGTAAGCCGGCTTCCAATGCTCAGCCTTCCATTGGGGATGAACATCCAGCGCGTTTGCTCCCCAACTTATTTCCCAATCAGGCGTTATATACCGCGAGTGTCCGGCATGAAGACGATAGAGGAAGCCCGAGGTGCGGGAAATGAAGTAGCGGCGCAGTCCCAGGAGATCGACAAAACCTGAGGTAAAGGGCCAGAACTCGACGTGCCCCCTGGCTATGCCATCCCAACTTAAGCGCTCGGCTTCGACGAGAGTCATCCGCTTACGGATGCGATCCTCCCGCATCGCCGAGACAAATCCGGACCATAGATCCAGGTCTGCGCGGGTTAATTTGGCGAAGGGATACTCGCCTTTCATTCCATAGGCTTGAAGGCGCAGTCTCTCACCCCGCCCGCCGACCGCAACGCGCCACACGGCATCCCCAAACGATATCAGACCGCTAATCCCATAGCTGTTGCCCCAAGGCTCAAGTAAAGCCTCGCCTGAATCAACTCTCCTTCGCAGCCAACTCGCGCGTTTCATCGAAACTTCAACTTGGAGGAGGGCTGAATCTGGACTCGCCAAATAGCCCCGCGATTCCTCTACACTTATTACTGGTTTCACCAGCGCCGACTCTTGATGCCAAATGGCGCCCAGTTCAGAGTCGATCCGAATCTGGCGATACACCATCGCAAGCGAACCCCGGCGATGTCCGATTACGCCACCGGCAACCTGCAGTTCGGGGCCGCGACCTGATCCGGTCTGCATCCCGAAACTCAACTCTGCCTTCCCTGTATGCAGCCTCCCCATCACATGCAACCGGCGCTGATTTAAGTTCAGGCCTGAGGACTGAGCATGGCGCTTGCTCGTCAAGTCCAACCGCATCGTCCTTGTTGACTCGCCAAACCGGACCTGCCAAGGCACCGGGCGGACGCCCCATAAAGCGACCGAAGCGTCGATCCGACGCCGGAAGGAGGCGCCCTCCGACTCCATTCCACCGGGGCGATAATAGTCGCCGTAGTTTCCGCTCGCTTGCACCCCTACATTTGGCTTCAAAGTTGAATTGCTCCCGTCCGAGGATGCCATTTCGGGGAAAGAGAATGCCAACATCGGGGGTCGGACCGACTGCAGATTGCCCCCGACCCTCCACCATTCATCCTCTGATGCCAGGAGAAAGCCGATCAACGGATCTTGTCGATCCGCACGGACTAGCCCTGCCCAGCCGATCACCCAGAGGAGCAACAGTATAGGCCGGGCTTCACTTCGGGGCAGTTCTAATTCTCCCAGAGTCTGAGCAGGATTGACTTCTCCCAGTCTTCGGCGGTGATGCCGAAAGTGCGCTTAAAACGGCTGTCGGTCATTTGCGGAAACAACCCGCCGAAAGTGGGATCGGGAAACACCCACTCCTGAAAGTGGTTTGCCTGCCAAGTGATGCGCACTGCATAGCGCCACTTGTCAACCACGTCATATTCATAATAGACCTGACATTCGATTTGGCGGCGTCCAGCCTCCAGATAGCCCCAATACGACATGCTTAAATATGCCCGACGCGAATCGATAACTCTCGCCTCCCAGTAGTTCCAAGCCGCAGCCCATTCCGGGACGAAGAAGTTGGAGTAATCGGAATATGACCATTGCTCCCCGTCTTCGTAGTATGCACTGCGATACCACCTATATTCGCCGGAACTTTCAATCTGGAGCGTCGCCGGGTAGGTGGAATCTCCCCAGACATACTCCCAATCTTCTTCCGGCATCAAAGACACAGTGTAGGGCGGCAACAAGGCTTTGAAGTCTCTTATGGGGTCGTTGAAGTAAGCATAGAGGGATATTTCCACAATCTCATCTTGTCCTTGGGCATTCTCAATGGTGAATTCCTGGGACCCGGTCAGGAGGTTGCGAATCTTCGGTAGATAGGTTTTTATGGAGTCCAAGTCGCTGCGAGTGATTCCATCATAGGGATCAATCTTGATTAGATCGTTCCCTTGCGGGTCGATTTCGGTCTCCAGGAAGCGGATGCCATTGCCTACACTGTTAACGGCTTCCAGCCATTGCGCACCAGCCTTTGCCATATTTTGAGCCCCGTCGGAATGGAGCGCCATGAAGGGTGAACCGCGAGTAAATGCCGCCTGCAAAGCCTCTCCGGTGTAGGTGGCGAAGTTGAAATTATAGGCGCAGAAATTGTTCAGCAACGCCATCGACACGTTGAGGGAGGCGATAGTAGCATAGACTTCCGTCAAGTCCAACTCCACCGGATCTTCGCGAGGGTCTCCCTGCATCCTGCCTGTGACCATAAACCTGAAATCCGAATGATTGGCGACTTGCTGCAGGCGTCGGACTGCAGTCTCCATTCGGGGTAGGACGACCTGGCGAAAAACATCTTGCAGTTCGTTCACCGTGGGATCGGCGTCGGCGGCAATCTTGGGGAAGTTGCGGGTGAACTTAAGCGGGGCGCCTACTGCAAGCACGACGTGGTCGATGCGAAGTTCCGGCCTGCCAAGCGAACGCGCCGAGTAGTCGGAACCGGATACCACGAAGAAACTATCCCGCTCAAAAAAATCCTTGGCTCGGTCGAAGTAGGACTGAAGTTGCCGATCCTGTGAAATCATCACGACTTCGAGGATGCCGGCGCCGAAATTGGCAACTGGATGGCTGTCGTCCAACCTCAGCGCATCCAGATAAGCGTTGTAGGGGCGCGTCAGGTTGATGTCACCCGGCTTTTGGATGTCCGCATCGTTGATGAGAAGCATTAAGACCTCCTCCAGTATCACGTTCGCCGAGTCGCACTTGGCATTTGCGGCTTCAGGATCACGCACCGGAACGACAGTTGAGGGCTCATCCTCGCAACCGATAAAGAGCGCCAGCGAAGCAAGCGCGGCGATAAGCCACCTTGAGACGAGAACGGTTCGAAACATCGATATCCTCCAGATGTAGGGGGTAATGGAATGGGCTGTATTGTCGGTCATTTCTGCATTTGTGGGAATCTATCGCCTCATTCCGGCGACCCAGGACAAGGGTTCGGGGCGGAATCCACTCCCTTCTGGATCCCGCCCCGGTTCGAGCCCGGGTCAGGCCTTACGCCGGTATGACGCATACTTGTATGAATTGCATAGTAGTTGTGAATACAAACCTGCACCATGACTCCTTACACCCTCATCCCCTTACATCCTTACACCCTTATTCCCTATTGTCACGCGCCTGGTGACAAAGCCAAAATCCCCTCAACCCCCCCCCTTCCCCCCCCTAATCGCACTTCGAATACCCGCAACTGCGGCAGATGA